>DAIDAS010000052.1 GCA_027310505.1 bacterium | reverse complement strand
GCCCTGGGGCAAGCTTTTGCCAAGGCGATCGGCGATAAGAAGGGGATCGTGCGTTACGGCCATTCCTACGTGCCGCTGGATGAAGCCCTGTCGCGCGTTGTGCTGGATGTTTCCGGCCGCCCCGGGCTAGAGTTCGGTGTTGAATTCAGCCGTGCCCGCATTGGCGATTTCGATGTCGACCTGATCCACGAATTTTTCCAGGGCTTCGTTAATCACGCCCTCGTGACACTGCACATCGATAACCTGCGTGGCGCCAATTCGCACCACCAGGCCGAGACCATATTCAAGGCCTTCGGCCGTGCCTTGCGCATGGCGGTGGCCGCTGACCCGCGCATGGCCGGTGTCATGCCCTCCACCAAGGGCAGCCTTTAACGTTCACTGGGTTCGAACCCTCCCAAACAAATGGCAGATATTGCAGTTATTGATTACGGCATGGGCAATCTGCGCTCGGTAGAGCAGGCCTTGCGTCACGTTGCCGGCGAGCAGTCCGTGGTCGTTACCAGCGATCCGGCCGAAGTGCTGGCCGCAACGCGCGTGGTGTTTCCCGGCCAGGGTGCGATGCCTGACTGTGTGCGGGAGCTGGATGCGCGTGGTCTGCGTCAGCCGGTACTGGACGCGGCTGCCAACAAACCTTTTCTAGGGATTTGCATCGGCTTGCAGATGCTGTTCGAGCATAGCGAAGAAGGCAATGCGGCCGGCCTTGGCATCCTGCCGGGGCGGGTCAGGCGTTTCCCCTCGGGTATGCATGATGCTGCCGGCAACAAGCTGAAAGTGCCGCACATGGGCTGGAACGAAGTGCGGCAAAGCCGTAGTCACCCCCTCTGGGCTGGCATTGCGCCGGATGCACGCTACTATTTTGTGCATAGCTATTATGTGGAACCGGCGGACGCGACCCTGGAAACGGCTTATACCGAATACCCGTTCCGATTTACCAGTGCGGTGGGGCGCGATAACATTTTCGCGGTGCAGTTCCACCCCGAAAAAAGCCAGCAGGCCGGTTTGTCGTTATCGTTCAACTTTGTTAATTGGGACGGACGTCCCTGAATTATGTACCCACTATTATGTTGATGATTCCTGCAATTGATCTCAAGGATGGCCACTGCGTGCGCCTTAAACAAGGCCTCATGGAAGATGCCACGGTGTTTTCGGAAGACCCGGCGGCTATGGCTCGCCATTGGGTGGAAAAGGGCGGGCGCCGCCTGCACTTGGTCGATTTGAATGGGGCGTTTGCCGGCAAGCCAGTGAACGAAGGGGCGATCAAGTCCATCGTTGCAGCGGTCGGCAACGAAATCCCGATTCAGCTTGGAGGCGGCATTCGTGACCTCGATACCATCGAACGCTATCTCGATGACGGCATCAGCTATGTCATCATCGGTACGGCAGCAGTCAAGAACCCGGGTTTCCTGCACGAAGCGTGCGATGCATTCCCGGGACACATCATGGTGGGCCTGGACGCCAAGGATGGCAAGGTGGCGGTGGACGGCTGGTCGAAGCTGACCGGACACGATGTGGTCGACCTGGCCAAGCGGTTCGAGGATTACGGCGTGGAAGCCGTGGTGTATACCGACATTGGTCGCGATGGCATGCTGAGCGGCGTCAACATCGAGGCTACCGTGGCGCTGGCGCGCGCGTTGAAGATCCCGGTCATCGCCAGCGGCGGTGTGACCAACCTGGAAGATGTCAAACGGCTGTGTGCCGTCGAGAGCGAGGGCATCATGGGTGCCATTACCGGTCGCGCTATTTACGAAGGCACGCTGGATTTCGCTGCCGCGCAGGCGCTGGCTGATGAATTGAACGGCTGATGGGTCGCGCTTAATGGGATTAGCAAAGCGTATCATCCCTTGCATGGACGTCACCAACGGACGTGTGGTCAAGGGCGTCAATTTCGTCGAGTTGCGTGATGCCGGCGATCCGGTGGAAATCGCCCGTCGCTATGACGAGCAGGGCGCCGATGAGCTGACGTTTCTCGATATCACTGCCAGTTCCGATAATCGTGGGCTGATTTTCCACATCATCGAAGAAGTGGCCTCGCAGGTCTTTATTCCCCTGACAGTCGGGGGCGGCGTGCGCGCCGTCGAAGACGTGCGCAACCTGCTTAACGCCGGTGCCGACAAGGTCAGTATCAATACCGCGGCGGTCGTGAACCCGCAACTGGTGGCTGACGCTTCCGGCCGTTTCGGTTCGCAGTGCATTGTCGTCGCGATCGACGCCAAGCGTGTCGGCGATCATTGGGAGGTATTTACCCATGGCGGGCGCAAACCTACGGGCTTCGATGCGGTCGAATGGGCATGCAGGATGGTACAGTTGGGTGCAGGCGAAATTCTGCTGACCAGCATGGATCGCGATGGTACCAAGAGCGGGTTCGATCTGGAACTGACCCGTGCCATCAGTGATGCCGTCGAAGTTCCGGTGATCGCCTCCGGTGGAGTCGGTAATCTGGATCATCTGGTCGATGGCGTGAAGATTGGCGGCGCGGATGCGGTGCTGGCCGCGAGTATTTTTCATTATGGCGAATATTCCGTGCGTGAGGCCAAGCAATACATGGCCGACCACGGTATTGAAATGAGGCTCTAATGTCTGAAATCTGGCTCAACAAGGTGAACTGGACCCACGACGGCATGGTGCCGGTGATTGCCCAGGAGGCAGGCACGGGTGCTGTGCTGATGTTCGCCTGGATGGATCGCGAAGCGCTCAAGCTGACTGCAGAGACCGGTCAAGCCGTGTACTGGTCGCGCTCCCGCAAAAAACTGTGGCACAAGGGCGAGGAATCCGGCCATGTGCAGAAAGTCATCGAGATACGCCTCGATTGCGATGAGGATGTGATCCTGCTGACCGTCGAGCAAGTGGGCGGCATCGCCTGTCACACTGGCCGCCATAGCTGTTTCTTCCAGAAACTGGAAAACCAGCAATGGGTGACTGACCAGCCGGTGCTCAAGAGCCCTGAAGAGATTTATCGTCATGAGTGACGTTCTCGATCGTCTGGCGGAAACGCTGGAAGCGCGTAAAACCGCCGATCCGCAGTCATCTTATGTGGCCAAACTCTATGCCAAGGGGATGGACAGCATCCTGAAAAAAGTGGGCGAAGAAGCCGCGGAAACCATTATCGCCGCCAAGGATGGCGACCGAGAGCAAATCATCTATGAAACGGCGGATCTGTGGTTTCATACGCTGGTGATGCTGGCGCAGGCAGGTTTGCACCCCAATGATGTGCTGAATGAGCTGGCCCGGCGCGAGGGCCTATCGGGGCTTGAAGAAAAAGCGGCGCGCAAGGATTCATGACATGACCGACTGCATTTTCTGCAAAATCGTCTCCGGGGTGATCCCGAGCAAGAAGTTGTATGAAGACAATGATGTCATCGCCTTTCACGACATCCATCCCATCGCGCCAGTACATTTTCTGCTCGTTCCCAAGTTGCATGTGGCGGGTCTGAGCAACTGTGCCCTTGAACACCAGGCGCTGCTGGGGCGTCTGTTGCTGCTGGCGCCAAAGCTGGCCGGGGAGCAGGGGTTGGATGGGTTCCGCACCATGATCAATACCGGCAAGAGTGGCGGACAGGAAGTATTCCACTTGCATGTTCACGTATTCGGCGGCGGGGCCGTGTTGCCCAAGGTATAGCCGCCAAAAATCTAGGAGATCGTGATATGGGTTCTTTCAGTATTTGGCATTGGCTGATTGTATTGGTCATTGTGCTGGTGATTTTCGGTACCAAGAAGCTGCGGAACGTTGGCAGTGACTTGGGGGGGGCGGTGAAAGGTTTCAAGGATGCCATGCGCGAAGAGCAGGCCACCCCCAAACTGGATGATGCCTCCGGCCGTACGACCGTCGAAGGCGAAGTGACCGAAAAAACCAAGCATTAACTCGACCGATGTTCGATGTCTCCTTTGGCGAGTTGCTGGTCATCGCCATCGTGGCGCTGGTCGTGATCGGGCCGGAAAAGCTGCCCAAGGTTGCCCGTACGCTGGGTCTGCTGGCCGGGCGCATGCAGCGGTACGTGAGTGCTGTGAAGGCGGATGTCGAGCGAGAGTTGCGGCTGCAGGAACTGCACAAGATCCAGGATGAAGTGCAGCAGGGTGTGGCTGAGATCAAGTCCGAGGTGTCGCAGGAGGCTCAGCAAATTCAGACTCCGCTTGCCGAGGCGGCGAAAACTGTCGAGGGTGCCGTCAGTCATGATGCATCCACAGGTACGCCATGAGCCAGCCAGAAACCTTCATTTCCCATCTGATCGAGCTGCGTGACCGGCTCTTGCGCATTATCGTCGGCGTGGTGGTGACTTTTCTCTGCCTGTTTCCTTTCGCCAACAAAATATACACTTTGCTGGCACACCCGTTGCTAGCCAAGCTGCCCAAGGGCGGCCAGATGATCGCCACGGCAGTGACAACGCCCTTTCTCGTGCCGATGAAAGTGGCGCTGCTGGCCGCGGTGGTCATTTCGTTGCCGTACACCCTTTACCAGCTGTGGGCCTTCGTGGCGCCAGGGCTGTATCAGCACGAAAAGCGTTTTGCTGCGCCGCTGGTCGTGCTGAGTACGCTGCTGTTCCTGACTGGCATGGCGTTTGCCTATTTCCTCGTTTTCCCGGTGGTGTTTGGATTTATTACTGGTACTGCTCCGGAAGGCGTTGCGGTAATGACCGATATCGGCAATTACCTGGATTTTGTCATCACGCTGTTCCTGGCTTTCGGTATCGCGTTTGAAGTGCCGGTTGCCGTAGTGCTGCTGGTCAAGCTGGGGATGGTGAAGGTCGAGACGCTGAAGGATATCCGGCCCTACGTGATCGTCGGCGCGTTTGTTATCGGCGCTATTTTCACGCCGCCGGATGTGGTGTCGCAGATCATGCTCGCCGTGCCGCTCTGGCTGTTGTATGAAGCCGGCATCCTGGCGGCCAGGTTTGTCACCGCCAGGGCGCCGGCCCAGAATTAATTCCGTTGCACTTCAGGTTTTGGCCGTTTGCCGATCACGACTGGCAAGGTCTGCTCGGACTGGTTGCGAACAATCCTGATGTTGGCCGGGTGACCGGGTTTCAGGGCGGCGATCAGGTTAAGCATGCCCGCACTGTCCAGCACGGGTTGCCCGTTGATGCCCATCAGGATGTCGCCCGGTTTGACCCCGGCCTTGTCGGCGGGGCCGCCGCGCATCACACCTGCAATCAGCGCACCGCGCGATTCCTTGAGCTTGAACGATTCGGCCAATTCGGGGGTGATATCCTGCGCTTCGATCCCTATCCAGCCACGGGTGACGCTGCCTTGCCGGATGATCTGGTCCATGACCTGCCTTGCCAGGCTGACAGGGATGGCAAAGCCGATGCCCATGGAGCCTCCGCTGCGGGAATAGATGGCGCTGTTGACGCCGACCAAGTTGCCTTCGGTATCGATCAGCGCGCCGCCCGAATTGCCCGGATTGATCGGCGCATCAGTCTGGATGAAGTTTTCGAAAGTGTTGATGCCAAGATGGTTGCGGCCCAGTGCGCTGACGATGCCTTGGGTGACCGTTTGGCCGACGCCGAACGGGTTGCCGATGGCGAGGACGACGTCGCCGACGCTCAACTGCTCGGAGTGGCCGAACGTGATGGAGGGCAGGTTCTTCACATCCACCTTGACGACCGCGAGGTCGGTTTCAGGGTCGCTGCCAACCACGCGCGCCGGGACAGTGCGACCGTCAGCCAGCGCAACCTCGATTTCATCGGCGGCCTCGATCACGTGGTGATTGGTCAGGATCAGCCCTTCTGGGCTGACGATTACACCCGACCCGAGGCTATTCTCGCGCTGGGGCTGGTCGTCGGGCTGGTCGTCGAAAAACTGCCGGAACATGGGGTCGTCCATGAAAGGGTGGCTGTTTTCCGGAATGGCCTTGCTGGTGAAAATGTTCACGACCGCCGGCATGGCTTTGTGCGCAGCCTGGCTGTAAGAGCCGACGCTGTGTTGCTGATTGGTGGATTCCGCCTGGCGTACCGTGACCAATTTTGTTCCGTTGCCCAGCAGGTCGGGTTTGAAAGTCTGAAGCACGAACAGGATGCCGAGACTGACCGTAACGGTTTGTGCAAAAATGAGCCAGAATTTGCGCATGTGTAAAGGTGGGATGGTTGCAATGAAACTAACTGAATTGCTTGATTATACCGGACAATTGCTGCAGGTTGAGCGCTTCCGGGATTACTGTCCGAATGGGTTGCAGGTGGCCGGGCGTGCCGAAATCGGCACCATCGTCAGCGGGGTGTCTGCAAGCATGGCGCTGCTTGAATCAGCTGCAGATGCCGGCGCGGACATGGTGCTGGTGCATCACGGCTATTTCTGGAAAAACGAAGAGCCGTGCGTGACCGGTATCAAGCGTGCCCGCCTGAAGTTCCTGCTGGAACGCGACATCAATCTCGTTGCATATCACTTGCCGCTGGATGCGCATCAGGAGCTTGGCAACAATGCCCGGTTGGCACGGGTGCTTGATATTGCGATCGAGGGCTGGTTCGGTGAGCAGTCGATCGCGGCTTATGGCAGCTTGCCTCGGCCGGTGTCGCTCGAAACGTTCGGTCGTACCGTTGCCCACAGTCTCCACCGGGAACCGTTGATAGTGGGCAACGCCAATGCCGAAATCCGGCGCGTCGCCTGGTGCACGGGTGCGGCGCAGGATGCGCTTGAGCAAGCAGTGGCGCTGGGCGTGGATGCTTTTCTGACCGGCGAAGTCTCGGAGCGGACCGTGCATCTGGCGCGCGAGTCTGGCGTCGCTTTTATCGCAGCCGGCCACCACGCAACAGAGCGCTACGGTGTTCAGTCGCTGGGTGAGCATCTGGCAAACCGCTATGGGATAAGCCATCGCTACATTGAAATCGATAACCCGGTTTAGGCGCGTCGCGGCTTGCTGGCAGACTATTTTTGCAGACCTTCCTTTAAGTTTTTGCCGGAAATCGGTACAATTCCAACCCTTTAGGTCACAGTCAGCAAGGGATCGTGATGGCAAATCAAGAAGTGGATAAGAGCAAGCGGCGGTTTCTGATCGCTGCGACGACGGCGATGGGTGGGGTGGCAACAGTTGCCGTCGCAACGCCGTTTGTCATGAGTATGCTGCCGAGCGAGCGGGCAAAAGCCGCTGGCGCGCCAGTCGAGGTGGATATCGGCAAGGTGGAGCCGGGCTCGATGATCACTGTGGAGTGGCGCGGCAAGCCGGTGTGGATTGTCAACCGCACCCAGGAGATGCTGGATCAGTTAGGCAAGATCGACGATAAGCTCTCCGATCCCAAGCTGGAAGCCCCGCAGCAGCCTGATTACGCCAAGAATGCGACCCGTTCCATCAAGCCTAACCTGATGGTGCTGGTAGGTATTTGTACGCACCTCGGCTGCTCGCCTTCATCCAAGCTCAAGTCGGGTGAAGAGGGTATGGGCAGCGATTGGCCGGGCGGCTTCTTCTGTCCTTGCCACGGCTCCAAGTTTGATCTGGCAGGTCGCGTGTTCAAGGGTTCGCCCGCGCCGATCAACCTGCAAGTGCCGCCGCACATGTACCTAAGCGATAGCCGTCTGCTCATCGGCGTCGGCCAAGATGGGAAGGAAGCCTAAAAATGCAAAAATACCTGACCTGCGCATTGACCTGGGTGGATGAGCGTTTCCCGCTGACCGCCAACTGGAAGGCGCACCTTTCCGAATACTATGCGCCGAAGAATTTCAATTTCTGGTACTACTTCGGCTCGCTCGCGCTTCTGGTGCTGGTGCTGCAAATCGTCACCGGCATTTTCCTGACCATGCACTACAAACCGGATGCCGATCTGGCCTTTGCCTCCGTCGAGTACATCATGCGCGATGTGCCGTGGGGCTGGCTGGTCCGCTACATGCACTCCACCGGCGCTTCGATGTTCTTCGTGGTGGTGTATCTGCACATGTTCCGCGGTCTGTTGTACGGTTCCTACCGCAACCCGCGCGAGTTGATCTAGCTGTTCGGCGTCGCAATCTTCCTCGCGCTGATGGGCGAAGCGTTCTTCGGTTACCTGCTGCCCTGGGGCCAGATGTCCTACTGGGGTGCGCAGGTGATCATCAACCTGTTTACCTCCATTCCCTTCATCGGCCCGGATGTTTCGCTGTGGCTGCGCGGCGACTTCATGGTGTCCGACGCGACCCTGAACCGTTTCTTCGCCTTCCACGTGATTGCCCTGCCGCTGGTGCTGCTGGGGCTGGTGGCTGCGCATATCATCGCGCTGCACGAGGTGGGCTCCAACAACCCTGACGGTATCGAGATCAAGAAACACAAGGATCCCAAGACGCACATCCCGCTGGATGGCATTCCTTTCCATCCGTATTACACGGTGAAAGACATCATGGGTGTGGCGGTGTTCCTGATCGTGTTCTCGGCGATCATATTCTTTGCGCCGGAAATGGGCGGGTATTTCCTTGAAGCCAACAATTTCATCCCGGCGGATTCGCTGAAAACGCCGCCGCATATTGCGCCGGTGTGGTACTTCACCCCGTATTATTCCATCCTGCGTGCCGTACCGCCGCTGTTCAACTCCCAGTTCCCGGGTGTGGTGGCAATGGGGTTGTCGGTGGTGGCGTTCGCGTTCTTGCCCTGGCTGGATCGCAGCCCGGTCAAATCGATTCGCTATCGTGGCGTGCAATACAAGGCCTGGCTGGCAGTGTTCGTGGTGAGCTTCCTTGTCCTGGGGTATCTTGGTACCGAAGTGACCACCGTGTGGGGAACTTTCGATAAGGCGCTTCCGCTGGTGGGCGGTGTGGATCGCGCGACAGTGTTTGCGCGCATCTTCACTGTGCTGTACTTCCTGTTCTTTGCAC
>DAIDAS010000032.1 GCA_027310505.1 bacterium | reverse complement strand
CCGATGCCTTTCCAGTGCGTCTTGACCTGATGCAGGGCGCTGAAATCGATCTTGACCAGCATCGGGATGATCATCACCCAGATCAGCAGGCCAACCGGCAGATTGACTTGAGCCACTTCCATGCGGCCGATGCCCTGGAACGGGCCTGACCAGGCTTGTCCCAGCACGATCCCGGCGACGATGCACAGCGCCACCCATAACGACAGGTAGCGCTCGAACAGGCTCATCGAGCTGTCTGCCGGCGGGCGGGCGCTCACCTCGCACTGCACGTTCATGCTTCGGCCCGGGTGTTGCCGATTTGATCCATTTCGCGCTTGATGGCAAGGCGGTCGAGATTGGTCAGTGGCAGGTTGGCGAAAATGCTGACGCGGTTGCGAATCTGGTGAAAAATCTTTTTGAACGCGGCGCGCTTTTCTTCGTCGGCGCCTTCGACCGCGGCCGGGTCCTCAAAACCCCAGTGTGCCGAAATCGGCTGGCCCGGCCACACCGGGCAAATCTCGCCGGCGGCGTTGTCGCACACGGTGATGATGAAATCCATCTGCGGGGCATCGGGGCGGGCAAATTCTTCCCAGCTCTTGCTGCGCAGGCTGTCAGTCGGGTAGCCGATCGCCTTGATCAGTTCGATGGCAAACGGGTTGACCCTGCCGTTCGGATGGCTGCCGGCGCTATAAGCGTTGAAGCGGCCGTTGCCCAAGGTGTTGAGCAACGCTTCCGCCATGATGCTGCGCGCCGAATTGCCGGTACAGAGAACGAGAATGTTGTATTGCTTGTCCATGGATATTTTTCCTTATTGATTGCAGCAGGTCTTGCCGGTAGCCATGCTCACGCCGGAGGGCTTGAGCATGGTGAGTGAGGTCGGCGTGCAGCAGGATTGCAAAGGCTCCTGCATCGACTCGCGTGTATGTTCACCGTAGGTGGGAATGCTCTCCAGGGTATGAAATGCCTCCCAGGGGATGCCATTAGGGTCGAGGCTCCAATGCTTGTCGGACCTGGCATAACAGCAGGTGCTGCCGGTTTGCTCCAGGTGGGGGAGGTTGGCGGCCTGGATACGCTGGTTAAGTTCCTCCAGTTCATCGGCAGACTCGGCCTGGATGCCCAGGTGATCGAGGCGACCTTGGCGCCACGTTTGGAGATGGCGAAGTTGACGCGCGGATCGTCCAGCATCCATTTGGCGTAATCGGATTCCGTGACGGAGGGCTCCGCGGCAAACATGGCTGAATAATAGCGGATGCTCTCGGCCAGGTTGTCGACGGAGACGTGAATGTGCAGGCGCTTCATGAGGTGGTTTCCTGAGTGGTTGAGCAGGCTGGGGTGCAGACCGGCGCGCACGGGTTGCCGCCGCAGCAGTTCTCGGTGAGAAAAGTCAACAGGGCATTCATCGTCGCAAAATTGGCGGTATAAATGACGAAGCGGCCATCCTGTCGTGATGTCACCATGTCTGCGTGCGACAGTTCCTTAAGGTGGAAGGACAATGACGAGGGTGAAATGCCGGTTGCCTCACTGATCTTGCCGGCAGACAGGCCGCAAGGACCGGTCTGCACCAGAACGCGGAAGATGGCAAGGCGCGAAGCTTGAGCCAGTGCGGCAAGTGCGTTTACGAAGATTTCAGTTTCCATATTTTAATTATTATTGAAATATGGAAATGATGCAACCTGAATTGTTGCTGACCACCAAGGGCTAATGTTCGCCCGGAACGGTGGCCCGCCAGTCCGGAAGCCTTGGCGTGGCAATGGCTGTTGTATTTATGCAACATACATCCTAAAAAATAACATCACGTCATAAAACCGTAACAATCAAAACCCAGAATCCACTTCTGTACAAAAAGCCGACTGGCCACATAAGTTTTTTCGAATTTTTAACCGGGAGTAATCAATGAAAAGCATCAAGCTCAAAGGCATCGCCGCTGCAGTTTCCGGCGCACTGCTGTTTGCCGCCGCGCCGTTCGCGATGGCCGATACCACCGACGACCTGCTGAAGACGCTGCGCGACAAGGGCGTGCTGTCTGAGAAGGAGTATGACGACTTCAACGCCACTCGCGATGTCGAGAAGGTCAAGAAGAACACCGAAATCAAGGCTTCCTTCAAGGACGGTATCGTCTGGAAGTCCGGTGATGGTTCTACACAGTTCTCGATCAATGGTCGTATTCAGTCTGATTACCGTAGCTTCGATGTGCCGAACACAACTCCGGCTGGTGCTATTTCCACCGCAGGTACCAACGTTGCTGACACCTTTGACATGCGTCGTTCTTACCTGACGGTCAAGGGCACGTTCTTCAACAACATCAACTTCGAAGCAACCCGCGATGATGCAGCGCTGAAGTACTACTGGCTGGAAGCTGCCTATATTGAACAAGCCAAGGTGCGTTTCGGCCAGTTCAAGATGCCGTTTGGCCTGGAACAGCTGACCAGCTCGCGTTTCATCGATTTCACCGAGCGTGATTTCGTGGCTTACATGGCTCCGGGTGTTGACCGTGGCATCATGGTACATGGCGTACCGATGAAGGGCTTGAGCTATGCGGTGTCCGTAGGTAACGGCAGCGTCATCGCCGATGCCGGCCAGAACACCAAGGAAGCCTCTAACGGCCATGACGGCAAGGAATGGAC
>DAIDAS010000462.1 GCA_027310505.1 bacterium | reverse complement strand
ACTTTCTTTTTGCTGTCCAGCGCCCAGTCAAGCAAGGGCAGATACAGCTTCTTGGCCCAGCGGACGACGAACGTATCCTTTTCCTCTTTCGGTTTCAGAATCAGCGCTGACAACACCGGCACCAGCGTCATTGTCAGCACGAGGGAACCGATCATTGCGAAGGAAATGGTCAGCGCCATCGGCTTGAACATTTTTCCTTCCAGGCCCGTCAACGAAAACAGCGGTAGAAACACCACGATGATGATCAAAATCGCGAAGGCGACCGGGTTCATGACTTCGCGTGCTGCTTCTAGGATGACGTGCGTTTTGTTGACGGTTTTACCGGCTTGATGCGACAACAGTCTGAAACCGTTTTCGACCATGACGACGGCGCCATCGACCATCATGCCGATGCCAACCGCCAATCCTGCCAACGACATCAGATTGGCGGACAGTCTCCATTGCTGCATCAGGATGAAACTGATCAGCATTGCCAACGGTAGTGCAACAATCACCACCACGGCAGAACGGATTTCGCCCAGGAACAGAGACAGGATAATGGCCACCAGAATCGAACCTTCGATGAGCGCCCGTTCCGCGGTACCGACCGCCTTGTCGACCAGATCGGTACGATCATAGACGGCGTTGAGTGTCACGCCTTTCGGCAACGTTTGTTGCGCCACCTTGATTTTTTCTTTCACTGCTTCGACCACGCCTTTGGCATTTTCACCGATGCGCTGCAACGCCATACCCAGCACGACCTCCTTGCCGTCCTTGGTGACTGCGCCAGAACGTAGCGCTGGTGCTTCCTTGACCTCGGCGATATCGCGCACATACACCGGCGTGCCTTCCCGCGTCGCCAGTACAACGTTGCCGATGTCCTTGGCTGTCGCAACCAGGCCCAAACCACGTACCAGATACTGTTCCTGACCGATATTCAAATACTGGCCGCCGACCTGCCGGTTATTGGCTGTCAGCGTTTCCATCACTGTTTTAAGACTCAGGCCGTATTTGATCAGTTGATTGGGATTGATCAGCACCTGATATTGTTTTTCATCGCCACCCCATGACGTCACATCATCCACGCCTGGTGCAGTACGCAACTTCAGCCGCACATTCCAGTCCTGCAATGTACGCAGGTCCATCGTGGACATGTTCTTATCGGCAGATTCAATCGTGTACCAGAAGACCTGCCCCAGCCCCGAGCTGTTCGCCCCGAGCGTGGGTTCGCCGTAACCTTGCGGAATGCGTTCTTTCGCCTCCAGCAATTTTTCACTGACCAGACGGCGTGCAAAGTAGATATCGACATTGTCTTTGAAATTAACGCTGACATACGACAGGCCAAACAACGACACGGAACGAATCGCTTCGACCCCTGCTAAGCCGGCCATTGATGTTTCAACCGGGGTGGTCAACAGCTTTTCCACGTCCTCTGCCGCCAACCCAGGCGATTCGGTATAAATGTTGACTTGCACCGGCGTTACATCCGGGAATGCGTCAACCGGCAATTCGCGCCACGCTTTAACCCCCATTAGAATGACAATTAGAAAAGCTACCAGTACCAGTACCTTGTAGCGCAGAGATAGATCAACGATTTTATTGAGCACGATGGAATCCCCTTACTCTGCGCTGATCTGCGATTTGAGCATCCTGGCCTTCAATGCATATGCACCGCTGGTCACGACCTTTTCGCCCGGTTTGATGCCCGCTTTCAGCACAAGCTGATCGCGCAATTTTTCGCCCAAATTCACAGCGCGTGACTCAAAACCATCCGCATCCTGGACGAAGACGGTTGGCTGGCCCTGAATCAGCACGACCGCTTCTTCCGGTAACAGCAACGCTTTTTGTTCGGCTGCGGTCGCGATGGCAGCAGTGGCAAACATCTCCAGCTTCAGCCGGCCGTCCGTATTAGGCACTTCGACCCGTGCCTTGATCGTGCGTGACTCTATGTCCATCACGTTGCTGATATATGTCACCTTGCCTTTGAAGATTTCGTCAGGATAGGCGGCAATGGTGATGATGGCCGGAGCGCCGATCTTGATCTTTCCCAAATCCTTTTCATACAGATTGGTTTCGATCCAGACGTTCGATAGATCGGCCACACTGAACAATGGCTTGTCGGATTGCGCTAGTTCACCCAACACCGCATTTTTTTCGATGACAGTGCCGGAAAACGGTGCGGCGACCGCAAAGATCGAAGACCCGGCTGAAGGTGAACCCTTGCTGCCGGCAATACCCAGCGCGTGTCGTTTATCAGCAGCGGCACGCAATACGGCATTGGCTTTATCATATTCGGCGCGCGCGAGCAGATAGTTTTTTTGCGGAATGATCTGATCTGCATACAATTTTTCGGCACGATCGAGGTTCGCTTTCGCAAGTGCATGTTCGCTTGCAGCCTGGGCATAAGCTGACTGTGCTTCGCCGGCCTCAATACTGTCTATCATGGCCAGCGGCTGGCCTTGTCTGACCTTGTCGCCCAGATTTGCCATTACCTTTGTAATTCTGCCGGGGACACGCGGGGCTACACGTGCCAATTTGTCTTGATTCGCCTGAATCGTGGCGGTTACGGTAATTTGCTCATTAACGATCTGCTCCTGTAAGGGAGCGATCTTGATACCGGCGGTTTCTATTTCTTCGGGCGATAGTTTTAAACCGCTACCTTCGCCTTGTTTCTCGGTTGCTTCCTGGGTAGAAGCGCCAGTGGATGGATTCTCTTTGGCAGCGGTTTCGTTCTTGCCGCAAGCGGCGAGCAGCATGATTGAAACGAGCAGCGCGCAGGCAGCGCGCGATTGAAATGAGGTCATGGAAGAAGATCCGTGAAAATGATGTGGGGAAGATGGAAGTCGAGTGCTCATAAGGCTCCTCCGATGTCGGTCCAGCCAGCAGCCTGCTGCAATGCGATCCGCGTCAGCCGTAGCTCGGTTTGCGCATCGATCAGATCGCGCCGGCCATCGAGCACTTGTCGGTTTACTACCAGCAACTGAAACAAACCGATTTCACCCGCCTGTAGAGATTTCACCGAAAGGCGCTGATTTTCTTCAAGTGGGGGAAGCACGCTTTGCTGCAGGGAGTTCACCCGTGCAGTCAAGCTTTGCATCTTTTGCCAGAGCGCGACGACGTTGCTGCCCGTGTTGCGCGTTGTGGCTTGCCGCTCGATTTGCGCCTCGCTCAATGCCGTTGCGGCGCGGCCGATTCCGGTCGCGTTTTGCCGAAAAAGCGGTAGCGGCAGCGAAATGGTCAAACTCGTCAACCGTTCGCGCGCTGCCGTCGAGCCTTCCCGGCCGGTGGACATGCCAACGGTTAAATCCGGATAACGTGCAGCGCGCTCCAGGGAAAGCCGTTCTTTCGCTGCTTGTT
>DAIDAS010000449.1 GCA_027310505.1 bacterium | reverse complement strand
GATCGAAAAAATTCGACTAATACCACCTTACGCCAGGTGCTTGAGTATTACCGTGATAATCGGGTAGACGAAAACAAGGGTAAGGCTGTCGACTTGATTCGGATCGATGTTCTGCTGGACTCGGACCTTTCTAAGTACAGCATGTCCGCTTTGACCCCGGATGTTATCGAGACTTGGTGCAATCAGCGCATAAGGTCTCATAAAGTCAAAGGTTCTACTATCAACCGATACCTGAACCTTCTATCTGCAGCAATCAATGTTGGCATTAAGAAGCTACGACTTGGAATTGACAACCCGGTCAAACTAGCCGAGCGTAAGCCCAACCCACAGCATCGCGATCGTCGAATCTTCGGTGAAGAAGAGCGTCGATTGTTGGATGCATTGACAACCCATGAACGCGTAGGCGGTCGGTTTGCTGGCCCTCAGAATATTTGGCTCAAACCACTATTTGAGTTTGCCCTGGAGACTGCCATGCGCCGATCCGAACTGTTAGGTCTGGAATGGCAATATGTCGACAAAGCTCGGGGAATTGCCCATATTCCTGAGACCAAGATCGGGAAGGGTGAAGAAGCACCCGTCAGTCGAGATGTGCCACTGACAAATCGTGCCCTTGAGATCATGGAAGGATTACCGCGCGATATTGGGGGGAAAGTCTTTCCGACCACCGGAGATGCGGTTAAAAAAGGCTTTAGCCGTGCTGTGGCACGAGCACGTAAGCATTACGAAGCTGATTGCAAAAAGCAGAAAGAAACACCATTAGCAAGAATGCTAACGGATCTACATTTCCACGACACCAGGCACGAAGCGACAAGTCGCCTGGCCAAAATTTACGATATCAAGCAACTGGCGCTTGTCGGCGGCTGGCGTGACCTTAATACGCTGGCCAGATATTACAATCCAACCGCCGATGAGCTGGTTCAGAAGATGCGCCGCCACGAGGCGTCTTAGGCCGACTCCTTGTAGAAGTGCACATTAGAAGAGTATTGCAGCTTCCGACGTTCCTTTCTGTTGAGTTTTTTTCCTTGCATGGCGACTTGTAATTCTTCCCCTGTCGAGGAAATATCCAGAGCGGCCGTTTTGAGCTGCTTGAGCAAGAAGGATTCATCGGCTGGGGACGGGAGTGATGCGATCAGCTGGTAGTTTTCTTCAGTGAAGAATTTTTGAGCCTTAGAGATGAAGTCTGTGGCCTCTGCCAATCTGTCATCGAGTGTCTTTATCCAGCTTTCCCACTGAATCAAATCATCGGTTTTGATGTGGGAGGTATCAAAGTCAAGCGCAGAAATGGTCTGTGATTTGCTGGATAATTCGACATTGATTTTCTCACGCACATTCACCGTGAAAATCTGCAATCCAGCAATACGGCCTTTCTCAACTTGACGGTAGCGTAGCGCATCCCGGCTTTGATAAGGGTTGGCGGCCATCATGTCTTCGATCTCGCTACTGGTTCGGGCGACATCTTCTGATACTACCAGGTCGTTGTTGAAAGCGCGGCGATGAAGCTCGCTGGAAATCTTTGGGAAACGTTTCTTGAATTCAGACTTTCTGGCACTCAAGAGGCTCGCAGAGTAGGAAATTGTTTCAATCTGACTTTTAAGTGATTCAAGTCGTATCTTGCCTTCACGAATAGTCTGTAATAACTGTGGCCTTAGCACGGAATCTAAGTACCTGATTCTCTCCGCTTCAAATCTGTCGCCGAAATGACCACCACATACATGTCCGACGTTGGTGAGAAAGCCATTCTCAAGCTCGACCAGGTAGCCCTCGTTATGCCACTTATGGCAACCAGTCAGCCCGCATTTAATCATAGGGGTAACGTAGTAGCGCTGAATTACCAACTTGAGCGGTTCGCGCTTGTGATCGATGTCAAATCGATAATTTGGGATCTTTTTAAGATCTTCTTCTGATTTTATGTTGTAACGTTTTTTGGACGTTTCCACTATATATACCCTTTTGAGGAATGGTGAAGCACCAATTATAGTGTATTTGTGGTGTCTGGTAGTGGTTTGGATATTAAGACGTTTTGCGTATTATCTAATACGGAGTTCGATAGGGATCACTACTAAAACTGTCTGCCGTGCGACAGGACCGAAATAACGTGAATCAAATGAAAGTGCCGGCAATCCTGCACCGTAGCTCCATATCTGGCCTGGACCCAACTTCCAAGTACCAAACGCATGTGGCAGACCGGGGCGCATTATCGATAGCGTGTCTCGCAGAGAGGTCCCGTTGACCGTAACTCGGTCCTTCGTGACCGTCACAACATCCCCCTCGATTGCGACAACTTCTTTAAGATACGACGCCTCGCCGTGCGAGCATGAGCCAGCTGGCATAAAGTCATACATGTGGTCGACGGGAGGGCAAAAGACGATAATTGATCCAACCCTAGGCGCCTGGTCTAAAACACGATAGAAGCCTAAAGGCATGGATGCCGTCACGTTATACCTGATGCCTGATGCCCAAGCACTGAAGATTGTGGCAAATATTAGCACTGCCACAACAGCTGGCCACTTAACCCGGTCCCAGCGAGGGGTGGCAGCGAATATCGACGCCTCTTGAGAAGACTGCAGATGGAGTTAAAATGGGCGCTCCACCAACTGTCGCTCCTGCTTGTTTAAAGCTATCCATTATTGCGGGGATCCATTCAGGGGCTTTTATCAAGATCATGGAAAAAAAGGCGAGATTCATGACCTTGAAAAGGGTAGATACAGCTATATCTGTCAACTCGCTCTTTTTTAGAGTTAATTGGATCGCCGACCAAGCGAATTCCAGTCCAGCTAAGCCAAAAAACAGAGTCTTGGCCAGATCAAGCGATTTTGACATCCATCCGCCAGTTGCAGCGGCTACCGATGAGTTGACGGTGTCGAGGATGCCATCGGCACCTGCAGGCATTGCCCAGACGACGCTGAGAGTCAGCACCGTCCAGGCTGCAAACCTGA
The DNA here is from genome assembly GCA_027310505.1 of bacterium. Classification (GTDB taxonomy): domain Bacteria; phylum Pseudomonadota; class Gammaproteobacteria; order Burkholderiales; family Methylophilaceae; genus CAIJXJ01. Next base: position 380 of record DAIDAS010000449.1, on the reverse strand, counting down.
AAAATGGATTATTCAGCATCATCTGACCCCCTAATAATGACCTTCCGCTTTGCGGAAGAAATGCTTGATCGCTGGATCTAGTTGTTGTTCTTGGGCACCTACCGTTTGCGATAGCGCCGGAGCCTGCCCATTGCTTTCCTTGCCAGTCATATACCCCATGCTGAAACCAACCGCTAGCGCCGCGGCGAGAAGTGAATCGCCCCTAATGCAGTAGACACCTTTCAGCCTTAAACTAAGGCGTCAAATGGAGGTGTCATGAGCAGCAAACGTTACGCAGAAGAATTCAAGATTGAAGCGGTGAAGCAGGTCAGCGAGCGTCGTTACCCGGTATCGGAAGTTTCTTCCAGGCTGGGAGTGTCGCAACACAGTCTGTATGCATG
>DAIDAS010000417.1 GCA_027310505.1 bacterium | reverse complement strand
CGGCAAGATCATCGTGATTGGCGCCACGCTGGCGCTGGTGGCGACGACGTTTGTCTATCTGCAGATCGGCAAGACCTTTATGCCGACCATGGATGAGGGCGACATCATCATGCAGGTGGAAAAACTGCCATCCATCAATCTTGACAAGACCACCGAGCTGGATCTTGGGGTACAGCGCGCCGTACTGGCCAGAGTGCCCGAGGTGAAAGGCGTGGTGTCGCGCGTGGGTTCCGACGAGCTCGGGCTGGACCCTATGGGTCTGAATCAGACCGACAACTTCCTGGTGCTCAAGCCGCGCGAGCAATGGCGTTCGCCCGACAAGGAAAAGCTGATCGACGAACTACGCAAGGTGCTGGCGGATATGCCGGGATTCGCCTACGCCTTCACCCAGCCGATTGAAATGCGCGTCAACGAGATGATCCTCGGCGTGCGCGGTGACCTGGCGGTGAAGATTTTCGGCAGCGACCTCGACAAGCTGAACGACATGGCGCAGCAGACGGTGAAGATACTGAAATCCATCCCCGGTTCCGAGGATGTCTACACCCCGCAGAATAGCGGCGTGCAATATCTGCGCATCGACGTCGACCGCCTCGCCGCCGGACGGCTGGGTTTCGACATCGCCCAGATCGAAGCCATGCTGCGTGCGCAACTTGAAGGCAAGCAGACCGGTATCGTGCAGGAAGGCCAGCGCCGTACGCCATTGCTGCTGCGTGGCGGCGAAGGACTGCGCACTTCGCCTGCGGATTTTGCCAACCTGATGCTGACCCTGCCCAACGGTACCAACGTGCCGCTTTCCACGGTGGCCAGGCTGGAGCGCGTCGAAGGTCCGGTCAAGGTTGATCGCGAAAAGGGCGCACGCATGGTGGTGGTGATCGCCAATGTGCGCGGCCGCGACCTTGTCGGCTTTGTCGAAGAAGCCCGCAACAAGGTGCTCAAGGATGTCAAAATGCCGGAAGGCTACTCCATGAAGTGGGGCGGTCAGTTCGAGAACCAGCAGCGCGCTGCCGCACGTCTGGCGGTGGTGGTGCCAATCGCGATCGGGCTGATATTCCTGCTGCTGTTCGCTACCTTCCGCTCGGTCAGGCAGTCGGTGCTGATCCTGTCCAACATTCCGTTTGCCATGATCGGCGGCGTATTCGCGTTGTGGCTTTCCGGGGAGTACCTGTCGGTGCCGGCGTCGGTCGGTTTCATTGCGTTGCTGGGGATCGCCGTGCTGAACGGGGTGGTGATGGTGAGCTATTTCAACCAGCTCGCCGCGCACGGCATGGAAGTGGCGCGCGTGGTGGTAGAAGGCGCCAAGCGACGCCTGCGTCCGGTGCTGATGACCGCCACCATTGCCGCCTTTGGCCTGATTCCGCTGCTGTTCGCCACTGGCCCGGGTTCTGAAATCCAGCGGCCGCTGGCGATTGTAGTAATCGGCGGCCTGGTGACTTCCACCACCCTGACGCTGATCCTGCTGCCCATCCTATACCGCCGTTTCGGGCTGGAGAAATAAAATGGACCAATGCCTGCTGATGATATTTGCGCCACCTTCGGTTGAGGAAACCATGGTCGACTGGCTGCTGGAGCATGATGAAATCGAAGGTTTCAGCAGCGCCGATGCCTATGGTCACGGTGTCCGACAGACGGGCATGAGCCTGCTGGAGCAGGTGACTGGGCGGCAGCGGCGGGTGCAATTCATGATCCGCACCCGCCCTGACATTGCTCAGCACCTGATCGGCGACATGCGCGACAAGTTTACCGGGGTTGGTCTGCATTATTTTATTGTCCCGGTCATGGAGGCCGGGCGGCTTTAGTTTGCCATTAATCTAAACAGCAGGCCGGCGATGCCGCATGCCACAATCACCGGGATAACGCCAATCTTGAAGCGGAACAGGGCGAGCAGCGCGGTTAGCCCGATCAACGCCGAAGGCCACTCGAATGTCCCGCCAAGGCCTTGCGGCCACAGGACGTGATAGCCGAAAAACACCGCCAGGTTGAGGATGACGCCGACCACCGCCGCGGTGATGGCCGTCAGGGGCGCTGTGAACTTGAGGTCGCCGTGCGTGATTTCCACGAGTGGCCCGCCTACCAAAATGAACACGAATGACGGCAGAAAGGTAAAAAAGGTCGTGACCGCCGCCGCCGCCAACCCTGCCAGCAACAACGAATCCACCCCGAACAGCGCTTTTGCCCAGCCGCCGACGAACCCGACATAAGTGACGACCATGATGAGCGGGCCGGGAGTGGTTTCTCCGAGAGCAAGCCCGTCGATCATCTGTGTGGCCGTCAGCCAGTGATAATGCTCCACGGTGCCCTGGAATACATACGGCAGCACGGCATAGGCCCCACCGAAGGTCAGCAGCGCGGCCTTGGTGAAAAACCACCCCATTTGCGTCAACGTACCGTGCCAACCGTTCATGGTGGCCAGTGCTGTCATGCTTGCCAGCCACAAGAGCACTCCCACGATCATTACACCGAACAGGCGCTTCCTGGAAAATTTTGCGTGTTCCGGTGTCGGTGTGTCGTCGTCGATGATCGCCGGGCCGTAATGTTTTTTCGCCTTGCCATGGCCTCCGCCTGCAACAAAACGTGACGGAGCGATTTTTCCGCCGGCAAAGCCAATGATGGCTGCCGCCAGCACGATGGCGGGGAACGGCGCATTGAAAGCGAAAATTGCCAGGAAAGCCACAGCGGCAATCAGCCACAGCGCACTATTCTTCAGGGCGCGCGAGCCGATGCGCCATGCGGCGAATAGCACCAGCGCCGTTACTGCCGGCTTGATTCCGTATAGCAACCCTGCCACGGCAGGGACATTGCCGTAGGCAAGGTAGAGCCAGGAGAGGGCTGTCAGGATGAAGAAGCTGGGCAGTACGAACAAGGTGCCGGCAACGATACCACCCCAGGTACGGTGCATCAGCCAACCGATATAAACGGCTAGCTGCTGGGCTTCCGGCCCCGGGAGCAGCATGCAGTAATTGAGCGCGTGCAGAAAGCGTTGTTCGGAGATCCAGCGTCTTTTCTCCACCAGTTCCTGATGCATGATGGCGATTTGCCCGGCGGGGCCGCCGAAGCTGACGAAGCCGAGTTGCAGCCAATAACGGAACGCCTCCCAGAACGGGACGGGCGCTGGTGGGGATGATAGATTGCTGGAATGAATGTCGCGGTTGCTGTCCATATGGCGTCCTCTCCGAGATAACCCAAGATTTAGGAGCAGACCTTGGACGCATGGCGTCTATGATGGGGAGGCTGCCTGACCCCCATAGACGTTAATATACTGCGCTATATGCTGTTTAACAATGCGCAATAATTGAATATTTATCTGATTGATTTTGATGATCATGACCCTAGCTTCGCGCTATAATGCGGCGGTTTAATTGTCGTTGCCATCTATGAAAATTCACCTGCTTTCGGTTGTTGTCCCGGTCCGCAATGAAGAGGACAACATCGTGCCGCTGATCGACGAAATTCGTGCCGCGCTCGATGGCGTGGTGGATTACGAAATCATCTACGTCAATGATGGCAGCACCGACGCCACGCCGCAGCGCCTCGCCGAGATGCGCCAGACCTGCCAGCAACTGCGCGTTATCCGTCATGCGCAAAGCTGTGGCCAGAGCACTGCGGTGCGCAGTGGGGTGAAGGCGGCCAGGGGCGAGTGGATCGCCACGCTGGACGGCGACGGCCAGAATGATCCCGCGGATATCCCCAAGCTGATCGCAGCGCTGGAAGAGGGTGTGGAACTGGTTGGCGGCAACCGTCGCCATGCACGGCGCGATACCTGGATCAAGCGCATTTCGTCTGTCATTGCCAATGGTGTGCGCTCCCGCATGCTGAAGGACAGCACGCCGGACACCGGCTGCGGCCTCAAGCTGTTTCGCCGGGATGTATTCCTCGACCTGCCATATTTCGATCACATGCACCGATTCCTGCCGGCGCTGGTCATACGTCGAGGCGGCCGTGTGGTTTCGGTGCCCGCCAACCACCGTCCGCGTGAACGCGGCCAGTCCAACTATGGCACGCTGGATCGCCTCATGGTCGGCATCGTCGACCTGTTCGGCGTGATGTGGCTGCAACGCCGTGCCAAGCGGCCTGTCGTTTCTGAGGAATAATCTTGCAACAAGGTCTCGGATATTTTCTCGGCCATTTGCTGGACAAATGGCACGCCTACTTTACCGGCATGGATTCAACAGACGTGATCTGGTTGACCATAGGCCTTGCCGGGCAGACCATGTTCATGATGCGCTTCGTGGTGCAATGGATCCACAGTGAGCGTCACCAAAAAAGCGTGATTCCCGTGAGTTTCTGGTATTTGAGCCTTGTTGGCGGCCTTACCGTGCTGGCTTACGGTCTGCACAAGGCCGAGCCGGTCATTATCCTCGGCCAGTTGCCCGGCACATTCGTCTATGCACGTAACCTGATGCTGATCTCTCGCGAAAAGCGCGACGTGCTGGCTGAAGTCACGGAAGAAGAAGTCCGCTGATGACTGATCGCCGCCTCGCGCTGCCGTTGCTGGCCTTGTGGCTGGCGCTGGTGCTGGTTTCGCTGTTTACCCGTTCCTACATTCCCATCGACGAAACCCGTTATGTCACCGTCGCCTGGAACATGTGGCTGCGCGGCGATTATCTGGTGCCGTTTCTCAACGGCGAAGCCTACAGCCACAAGCCGCCCTTGTTGTTCTGGCTGATGGATCTGGGATGGACCGTGTTCGGCGTCAACGACTGGTGGCCGCGTCTGGTACCGTCCTTTTTCTCGCTCGGCAGCGCGTGGCTGGTGGCGCAGGTTGCACGACTGTTGTGGCCGCAGGATGCGCAAGCTGCCCGCATCGCCCCCATGATCCTGCTCGGCAGCGCCTTGTGGACGGTGTTCACCACGGCCACCATGTTCGACATGATGGTGGCGTTTTTCACGCTGCTGGGCGTGCTGGGCATCCTGATGGCATGGCAAGGCAAAAGTCTGAAAGGCTGGCTGCTGGTCGGGCTTGCAATCGGTGGAGGCTTGCTGGCCAAGGGGCCGACCATATTGCTGCAAATCCTCCCGCTTGCCGTGCTGGCGCCGTGGTGGGGCAAGGCGCAGCCTCAGGTACAGGTACCAGTCTGGCGCCGCTGGTATGCCCATCTGCTGGGTGCGGTGCTGCTGGGTGCGGCGATTGCGCTGGCTTGGGCCATCCCGGCAGGCATCCACGGTGGCAAAACCTATCAGCACGCTATCTTCTGGGGGCAGACCGCAGACCGCATGGTGAACTCGTTTGCCCATCGTCGCCCGCTGTGGTGGTATGTGCCGCTGCTGCCGGTGATGTTGTTCCCGTGGCTGCTATGGTTGCCCGTATGGCGCGGCCTGCTGGGTTTAAGGCGGCAGATGGATGATCTTGGAACCCGGCTGTGTATTGCCTGGCTGTTGCCGGTGTTCGTGGCGTTCAGTTTCATCAGCGGTAAGCAGATGCATTATCTGCTGCCGATTTTCCCCGCATTTGCCTTGCTGGCTGCCCGCGGGTTGTCTTCAATCAGGCCAGCGACACGCTGGGATATGGTGCCGGCTGCGCTTGCCACGTTGGTGGCAGGCGGCATTCTGATTTACTTGCCCCAGTATGCGCAGACCCATCACGTCGCTCCCTGGATCAGCAATATCCCGCAGTGGGGTGGCATGGTGCTTGTGGCCGCTGCGGTGGCGCTGCTGGTATTGCGCCGTGGAAATGCATTGCACGAAACCTGGAAAATGACCCTCCTGAGCGGCTTGGCGGTGACGCTGCTTTATCTCGCCGTTGTCAGGAGCGCCGGTCTTGCCTATGACATTCGCCCCATCAGCGCACGCCTCAAGGCTTTGCAGGAAGCTGGCGTACCTCTGGCCCATTCCGGAAAATACCATGGCCAGTACCAGTTCATTGGCCGCATGCAGGATGCGCCTGAGACCGTGATGGGAGGGGACATGGGTAAGTGGTTCGAGGCTCACCCAAACGGCAAGGCCATCGTGTATTTCAGCTCCCGGCTTTCACTATGCGATTTGAATGCCGATTACGTGCAACCTTATCTGGGCGACAACGTCGCGATCATCGGACGCGATGCCTGGCCCCCCAAGGTGGCTGAGACCACAATCAACGCTGCTGGTGAATAGCCAGCGCCCAGGCGACATGTTCCCGCACTATCGGTGAGGGATGGCAGGCCCGATTTTGCAGGGCGGACAGGATTTCCGGTGAAGTCTGAGCGTTGCCGAGCGCGACCGCGATATTGCGCAGCCATTGCTCGTGGCCGATGCGATAGATCGCGCTCCCGGCCAGTTTCTCCTGAAAGTCTTGCTCTTCCCAACTGAACAGTTCGGCCAGCGTTGCGTTATCCAGGCCTTGTCGAACATGAAAATCCGGTTCCTGCGTGATCTGGGCAAAGCGGTTCCAAGGGCAGGCAAGCTGGCAATCGTCGCAGCCATAAATGCGGTTGCCCATCAGTGGCCGCAGCTCTTCGGGGATGCTGCCCTTCAGCTCGATCGTCAAATACGAGATGCAACGCCGGGCATCGACGGTGTAAGGCGCCACGATGGCCTGTGTCGGGCAGATGTCCATGCAGGCATGGCAGGTTCCGCAGTGATTCTGGGCGGGCGTGTCGATCGGCAAGGGCAGGTCGGTGTAGATTTCCCCCAGGAAAAACCACGAACCTGCCTCGCGCGACAACAGCAGCGTATGTTTGCCGCGCCATCCCAGGCCGGATTTTTCCGCCAGTTGCACCTCCAGTACTGGTGCGCTGTCGGTAAACACCCGGTAACCGAAGTCGCCCGCGTGGGTGGCAATCCGGTCGCAAAGCTTCTGCAATCGTCCTCGCATCACCTTGTGGTAATCGCGTCCCAGCGCGTAGCGCGAAATATAGGCGCTTTGAGTATCCTGTATTACCTCCCAGCCATTTTGCGCTTGCGGAGGATGGTAATCCATGCGGGCAGAGATCACCCGTATGGTTCCCGGCACCAGTTCCTGCGGGCGGGTGCGTTTGTGGCCGTGTTTTGCCATATAATCCATTGCGCCATGAAACCCATGATCCAGCCATGCCAGATATTCCGGTTCGAAGGCACTCAGGTCCGTATCGGTGATCCCGATATGATTGAACCCCAGCGCCTTGCCCCAAGCCTTGATGTCGGCGGCAAGCTGGTGTGGATCGTATGAATGATGACGCTGCATAAACCCGATCATATAACACTCACGCTGCCTGACGAAGCCGCCACGATGGCGCTGGGCGAGAATCTGGCACGCACGCTCGAAGGCGGGCTGACAATCTGGCTGCAGGGCAATCTGGGGGTGGGCAAAACGACACTGGTGCGAGGGCTCTTGCGAGGGCTTGGGTACGCGGGCAAGGTCAAAAGCCCTACCTATACGCTGGTTGAACCTTATGTGGTTTCTGGATTATACTTGTATCACTTTGATTTATACAGATTTGTAGATCCGGAAGAATGGGATGCTGCGGGGTTCCGCGACTATTTCAACCCGCAGTCTGTTTGTCTGGTCGAATGGCCGGAAAAGGCCGCTGGGCTATTGCCGGCACCGGATGTCGACATCAGCCTCGCGCCGAGCGGAACAGGCCGCGATGCGATGCTTTCAGCAACAACAGAGATTGGGCAACGATGTTTAAAGCGTTTATCTCGATAGCGCTGTTGAGCTTCAGTGTGGTCGCGCAAGCCGCGATCACGATCACTTCTGCCCGCATTTGGCCAGCCGCCGACTACACGCGCATCACCTTTGAGGCTCCCAGAGCCATCGACCACAAAATGGTGATGCTCAAAAACCCTGACCGATTGGTGCTCGATCTGCAAGATGTCGAACTGGGCGCGGCGCTCAAGACGCTTTCTGGCAGAATTCTCTCCAGCGACCCTTATATCAAACAGGTGCGCGTGGCTAATTTCAAGCCGGGTGTCGTGCGTGTGGTGATCGATCTGAAGGCTGAAATCAAGCCATCCCTGTTTGATCTTCCGCCTGCCGGGGAATACAAAAACCGGCTGGTGCTGGATGTGTATCCTGCCCAGGATCCGCTCATGGCCATGCTGCAGGATAAAGACCAATCACCGGCGTCGGCAGGGGCTGGCAGCAATGTCCCGCCTGTCGCCAACGAGTCTGACGACAAACCCCGCATGGCGACCGTATTGGCCGCGCCGACTGCAGATGAAAAGGCTGTCAAGGCCGAAACGCCACCATCTCCGGCAGAAAACAACACGCAGAAAGCGACTGCGGACGTGCCCGAGAACAAACCCGACTCGGATGTAATTCGCCTGATTACCATTGCGATCGATGCAGGGCACGGCGGCGAAGATCCTGGCGCCAAGGGCGCTACCGGCACCCATGAGAAGGATGTTACCCTGGCCATCGC
>DAIDAS010000415.1 GCA_027310505.1 bacterium | reverse complement strand
GGCCGGGCTACGTTGATGCCGTGACCAATCTGGTGCTGAACCTGCTGTTCATGTTGACGATCATGATCGTCGCGGTGTTCATGTTCGCGCTGGAGTTGAGTCGACACAAGGATGACAAGCCCGTCCCGGTGATCGAGACGCCGGTTGTCGATCAGAAGAAAATCATCCATTCCACGGATATGGCGGATGACGCCATCAAAGCCAGGGATGGCGAGATCCAGGTACTGCAGAAGCAACTGGAGAGCCTTCGGAAACAGGTGCTGGTGCAGAACGACCTGCGTGGCACGCAAAAAGTGGTGACGGCCAAGACGCCAATTCCGCAGGCGGAAAAAGAGTTGGATAAATTTTCATCCGCAGGTGGCGGCGTGGTCGTCAATTTTATTCTGGATGCCGTGACGTTAAGCCCGACCGAAGCCGAAACCCTGCGGGGCTCGCTTGCCGCGATCGCCGCAGGTGGGGGCGTGCGTATCGAAGTGATCGTGCCTGCCGGATTTACTGAAGCAAAGCGATTGGGCTTCTACCGTGCGATGGCCGTGCGTAATCAGTTGATCGAGATGAATGTGCCCGCCGACAAGATTGAAGTCTCCATTCGCGAAGGTAAAAGCGGCGCGGACAATTCCAGGGTGTTGGTGTCCCCGAGATGACAGCGTCATGAGCAGGTTCGGAGACATGATTCCCGAGATATCGCCGCGCGCGGTGTTTGTCGTGGTTTCGATGACCGCAGGGCTCGGTTTCGTGGTCTGGGCCGGCATGGCCGACGTGGACATTATCGTGCGCACCGAAGGCCGCATTGTGCCTGCGGGAAAATCCCAGATCGTACAGCACCTGGAAGGTGGCATCGTGCGCCGCATTCTCGTCCAGGAAGGCGAGATTGTGCAAGCCGGGCAGCCCTTGATGGAACTATCCGATATCCAGGCACGCACGAGCCTGGATCAGGAGCGTTCCAAGTCGGCAGCCCTGCGCGGTCGCGAGGCACGGCTGCTGGCGGAATCGGGCGGTGCCGGCAGCATCGGATTCCCCAAGGGGCTGGCTGACGAGGATGTGCGCCGGGCCGAAACTGCGGCTTTTCAGGCGCGCAGGGCGAGGGTGGCAGAAGAAGTGCGAGTGTTGCGAGACCAAAACACGCAAAAGCACGGTGAAATTTCCGAAGCCGAAAGCCGGCGCAGGAATCTTGTTTCTGAACTGGAAGTAGCCCAGCAGCAATATCGGGTGATCGAAGGATTGCGGCATAACGGTGCCGCCTCCAGCCTTGAGCAGCTTGATAGCCAGTCGCGGGTACAGCGACTTTCATCCCAGATTGCCGAGGCCGAAGCCGCTATCCCGCGCTTGCGTGCCGCCATGGCGGAGACTGAATCCCGCATCGGGGAAGTCTGGGCGCGATACCGCGCCGATGCGTCATCCGAACTGACCCAGGTGCGGGCCGATCTTGAGAAATCCGGCCTCAAAATCGACACCAGCAGGGATCGATTGGAGCGCAACCAGGTACGGGCGCCGGTTTCCGGCTTTATCAACCGGTTGGCTGTGTCGACGGTGGGCGGAGTGGTCAAGCCGGGTGAAGTCCTGATGGAAATTACACCGGACGATAAAGGCGTGCTGGTCGAGGCGCGAGCGAGGCCCAATGATCGCGCCAACCTGCATGGCGGCCTGTCGGCGCGCGTGCGCATTGGTGCCTATGACTACGCCACTTTCGGCACGCTGGACGGAAAGGTGACGGAGGTGAGCGCTGATACGCTACAGGACGAGCGCGAAGGACGATATTACCGGGTGATGGTGAAAGCGAGCCCGAAGAATCGGCAGCAAATGGATACCGTTCCCGGCATGACAGCCGTTGCCGACATCGTCGTGGGTAAACGCACGGTGCTCTCGTACCTGCTTTCGCCATTATTGCGTTTTCGCGATGGTGCGTTTCGGGACCCGCGATGAAGATGAGTTTCAGAACTGGTGGCACGGCAACATCGAGCACGATCAACAGTTTCAATTGACGGAATAAATCATGTACAAACGTCTGAGAATTTACTACCTGTATACGGCGCTGCCATTTGTGCTGCTATTGCTTGGCGCCTTGTTTTATCGTGCCGCGATCATCCGGACGATTACCAGCAACCCGCACCCGCAGATCAATTATCTGATCTTCATCATTATTCTGGGCGGAGGGGTGCTGATCCTCATGAGCATCAACAAACTCATGCAGGAAGCCAGAAAACTTTCCGAATTTACCGAGGCGCAACGTGCCGGCGCAGATCAGGAAGTCCTGCAGGAAATGGCGCTGAATTGCGATGCCGATATCGCCTATGTGCTGCGCATGGTGGCGGCCTCCTCTGGACGCTCTATTAGCCACCAGGAACAAATAGCGCTCGAAAACGAGCTGCACAAGGCAGGGTCCAGGCTCAACAGCCGGAATGCCTTGCCGCAGTTCCTCAGCGGGTTGCTGGTCGGCATGGGCTTGCTTGGCACCTTTATTGGCCTCTTGGCGACGCTGGATGATATTGCCGTGCTGATTTCCAGTTTCGGCACGCTGGATATGAAGACGGCCGACCCGATCGTGGTCTTCGGCCAAATGGTCCAGCGCATGGAGGCCCCCATGCATTCCATGGGCATCGCCTTTTCAGCGTCGATGTATGGCTTGCTGGGGTCTATCGTTCTTGGATTCATGATGGTGTCGGTGCGGCGATGCATGGGAGAGATACTTTCCATACTCGGCTCCGAAGTTGCCCAGCATATTGAATTCGCCCTTGCCAGCGACGGTTTTGCCTATAGCAAGAGTGGGATCAAACTGGGGCTGGGCAAGCGCCCGGCAGAACCTCTCGCCTTGAGTGATGTGGTCGGCCAGCCTGCAGTGGAACCGCTGTCGCAAACCCCGTCGACAGTCTCTGCGGAAAACGACGATCTATCGCACGAAGTGGCGACAGCACCCGCACCTGAATTCTGGCAAGTGTCGCCCAAGGTGCAGCCGGAGCCGAGCGGCGAACTGTTTACGGAGGAAGTCAGGATCCTGCGCCGAATCGAAGAGCGGATGGCCGAATCCGCACGCTTGCAGGAGCGCAGGCTGAATGCCGAACTCGACGATTTTCACAAACAGCGTGCCGAAATGCTGCGCGCCCTGGCTGAAAACTCGGAGGCCGCCAACAATTTCCGCAGTGAGTTGCAGCGTGTCGGCAGGCAGTTGGGCACCATGCTCAACCTCATGGAGAAGAGCAAGGCCGATGTGGCAGAGCAGGTGACTGACCTCAAGCTGCGCATGGCGGATGACGCGGCGGAAACGCAACGTCTGCATTCTGCGCTCATCGAGCTTTCCAGAGCGGCGCTGGAGGAACAGCGCGCCTCAAGGGTTTAACCCTGGAACAACAACCGCTGATAGACATGGCCGCGATTCGCTATGCGGCCGCACTCCCGATACGTGAGTTACGGGAAACCACTGAAGGGGTAACAAATGGCAAACCAGAAAACAGCCAAGACGCAGCACGGGGTGGCTCAAGCAGGTGACAAATCCAGTGCCCAGGCACCGGTGGCGGGCGATCTCGTACGGGCAACCGCCTCGCTCGAGGGTGGCGTCGCTATCAAAGAGGCATTGAGTACGCTGAAACTGGTCGATGTTGCCGATGTGGACTTGTTGCTCAGTTTCGCCAATGGCGATCATGTCGTGATTCAAAATGGCGCACTGGATGCGCTGGGTTCCAATCCCCCGGATGCCGTGTTCTCTGACCGCAGGGTCAGTCTTCCGGAATTGTTCAAGCTGGTCGGGGTTGCCAATCCTGCCAAGGCCGGCAGCCTGCGGTTGGTCACGGAGAATATCGACGCCAATCCTCCGCCTCAAGAAGACGTGTCACCGAGCGAGCACCTGCCTGACATGCCGCCGCCGGCACCGATGGTAAAGGTTGGGGCGGGCGCAGCCACAGGTGGCGGCAAAGGCCCTGGCAATAGTGTTGGCGTTGGAGGCGGCGAGGGTGAGGTGCCGGCAACGGTGGTTCCGCTGGTCACTGCACAGCCATCCGTGTATCGGGTAGGCAAGTCGACCCAGAGCATCCAGGATATTCTGCACGCGACCGGGCTGGGGCAGCCTAATTTTACGGCTACGCTTTATACTTCGTCCGAATTCAAGGTCGCACCTTCCGGACGGACGGATTTACCGCTGGGCGCCTATGACCCCAACACCGACTCGAATCAGCTGGCGGATCGCGCCAGCCCTGCAAAACAGGCGACACGCGAGGTCATCAACGGCACGGCAGGCGCCGACACCATAGACTTCAATCCGGCATTCAGCAGTGGTGTGGGGCAGTGGAGCAAGAACCTGCACCTGACCATCAATAATTTTTCCGATCTGACCTCCATTCAGCTGGTGTTTAATGCAGCCAAGATCGCGCAGATACCCGGGTTTGATCTCAAGGGGGTTGGCGGGGCCGTTGTGACCAGGGATAGCCCGACTTCCAACTCCTGGCATGTCACGCCCACCAAGGACATGTTGCTGCATGGGGCGGATATTGCCATCGTATACAACGTGAGCGATAGCGCCGCCCCTGTCGATTTTGGCGCCGATGTCACCATCGACGGTCACGCCGGTCCATTTGCCTTTCAGGTCGTCAACAATCTCAACTTTACCTGGCGCGATGCTGTCACGACGAGTGATTTCTCCGCCACTAGTGCAACGGGTGCCCCAATGATGGTCTTGCCGCGTGCCGGTGTGGGGGTTGAGGTGTTTGCCGGGGACGGCAACGATAGCGTCAATGGCGGTGCGGGGGCGGATATTCTCCACGGTGGGAACGGCAACGACACCTTGAATGGCGGTGTCGGCAACGATATTCTGGATGGGGGGCTAGGTGCCGACGTGCTCGACGGTGGGCAGGGTATCGATACGGCGACTTACGAGCATGCCGCAACAGGCGTCACGGCCACACTGGATACTGGTCTTGGGGTTGCCAATACCGGCGAGGCGGCGGGTGATATTTATGTCAATATCGAAAATCTCACAGGTTCGGATTTCAACGACATCCTGATAGGTGATGCCCAAGCCAACGTGCTAAAGGGTGGCGCCGGCAATGACATTCTGATTGGCCGTGGGGGCGCCGATACGCTTGATGGCGGGGCAGGGAATGACAATGCAAGCTATGCGTACGCAGTCACTGGCGTGGCGGTCAGCCTGACGACGAATACCGGCACGCAGGGCGAGGCCGATGGCGATATCCTGATTTCTATCGAAAACCTCACTGGGGGTGCCGGTGACGACACTCTGACCGGCGACGGCGGTGCCAATATCCTGGACGGCGGTGCCGGCAATGACGTGCTGGAAGGCATGGACGGCGCCGACACGCTCATCGGCGGAGCCGGCAACGACACCGCCAGCTACGCCCACGCAGCACTGGGCGTGGTTGCCAGCCTGACGACTGGCTTGGCAGGTGTCGTGCAAACCAACGACGCCGCAGGTGACATCTACAGCAGCATCGAAAACCTCACCGGCTCTGCTTTCGCAGACACCCTGATCGGCGACGGCGGGGCCAATATTCTGGACGGCGGCGCGGGTGACGATGTGCTGGAAGGAATGGGTGGCGCCGATACCCTGATTGGCGGTGCCGGGAATGATACCGCCAGTTACGCCCACGCCACTGGCAGTATCGCAGCGTCGCTCACCACCGGCCTGGCCGGGTTCAGCAGTGCGGGCGACGCGGTGGGTGACATCTACAGAAGCATCGAAAACCTCACCGGCTCCGCCTTTGCAGACACCCTGATCGGAGATGGCGGGGCCAATATTCTGGACGGCGGCGCGGGTGACGATGTGCTGGAAGGAATGGGCGGCGCCGACACCCTCATCGGTGGCGCTGGCAACAACACTGCCAGCTACGCGCATAGCCTGGATCAGGGCGGCGGGATGGGGGTAACGGCTTCGCTCGCCAACCCAGCCTCCAATACCGGTGATGCAACGGGCGACGTGTACGTCAATATCCAGAATTTGACGGGTTCCGCATTCAATGACGTGCTGACAGGTGATGCGGGAAACAACATCCTGACAGGGGGGGCTGGAAACGACACGCTCACGGGCGGAGCAGGGGCCGACACGCTCATCGGCGGCGATGGCAATGACGTGTTGATTGATGACGGCATAGGCGCGGCACAGTTGATTGGCGGTAATGGAAACGACGTACTGACGCTCACCGGCAACGATGCCACCAGGGACTTCATCGATGGTGGCACCGGGGTTGACACTCTGATTATGGATCAGCCCGGATGGTCTGCCTGGCAGTTCAACATGGGAGGTGGCTCCGCTCAAACCAATGGCACGATCCAGCAAAACTGGGGGGCAGCGTTTGCCACATTCAACAACATCGAGAATATTTCGGTTACCGGCACTAACAGCCTATATGTTTACGCTAACAATGCCGACAACATCATCACCGGCGGTAGCAGCGGGGGCGATTGGGTCGATTACCGCTATGCAACGGCTGGCGTCAACGTCAATCTGAGCGCTATTGACTACACGGTCCCTGCCGGCATGCCTAACGCAGGCGCTCTAATCAAGGCTCAGTCAGCCACGGGAGGCAGTGGCAACGATACTTTGATTGGTATCGAGAATATCGGGTATGGCTCTAGCTTCAATGATATTTTGATTGGTAACGCCAGCGACAATGAGATCGCTGGCGGGCAGGGCGCGGACTATATTGATGGTGGAGCCGGTTACGACTATGCGGAGTACGATAACGGTAGTGTTGGTGTGACTGTTTCCTTGATGGCGCCCAGCCTGAATTCTGCGCTTGGGATCGTGTTTACGGGTGAGGCTGCCGGAGATACGCTGGTCAATATCGAGGGTCTGTTTGGTTCAGCCTATAACGATTTTCTGTATGGCGATGCTGGTGCCAATGTTCTGGATGGTTTTAGCGGCAACGACGTGCTGGAAGGCATGGCCGGTGCCGATAGTTTGTATGGCGGTGGTGGTTCGGTTACAGCCAGTTATGCCCACGCAGGACTGGTTGCGGCAGGTGCGGCGACAACGGCCTTTGGAATGGGCGTGATCGCCAGCCTGACCAATCCGACGATCAACACAGGCGATGCCGCTGGCGACACTTATTTCGGCATCCAGAATCTGACGGGCTCCAGTTTCAACGATAATCTGACCGGTGATGCGGGCGCCAATGTGCTGGTCGGCGGCGCTGGTGACGATACTCTGTCGGGCCTGGATGGTAACGATACCCTAGATGTTACCTCAGGGCATGACATGGCACTGGGGGGCAACGGCGACGATACATTTATCGTGAATGCCAGTGCCGCCAATCTGCCAACGCTGCTCGATGGTGGAGCCAATACGGTGGGCGTGGGCGATACTATCCAGCTAACCGGCCTGACAGCTGTACCTTATGATCTTCATACGCTGGCCACCCATGTGACCAATATGGAAATCCTGAACATCCGCGACGGCATCAATACCTCGTTGGGAATCTCCAGCCTGGACATACGTAACTATGTCAATAATGGCAATGCTTCGCAGATCGTGATCAAGGCGGATACTGGCGATACCATCAATATCAATCTGGCCGCAGGGGAAACCGTTCAAACCCTCACTCCCCCGGGTGAGACGCAGTATCTGGTGCTTAATGCGACGAGCCAGGTGGTGGCGCAGATTCATTGGCAGGCGGCCTGAGTGCGTGGTCGAAGAATCATTTTTTGCTATATGGAAAGTTTTATTGGATGACAGCCCCTTCGTTATCTGCCGTGGCTGACATTCCAGAAAGCGGGCTGGATCGTCATGGCGTGCTTGCTGCAATCACAGGCCTCTGCGGTTCTGATCGTAGTGCAGCGTCAAGACTGCGGCGGGCGTTGGGGCCATTGGCGGAAAGAATCGACAATTGGCCTATACAGGTTCGACGCCTTGACCATGCCGGCTTGGCTGCCCGTCATCTGGAAGCTGCCCTGCGTGAAATTCTGGAGCTGCCGGGCGATCTCGCACTGCTCCGGTTATACGGCGGCGGTTTTTTGCTTTTGCACCGTCAGCACCAGCGCTGGCAGACGCTGAATGCGCATGGCGAACCGTTGGGGGATGTCCCGGACTCTGCGGGAGATGCGCTGGCCGAGGCCGTCGTGTTGCGAATCCCGCGCAAGGATGCCAAAACTGGCGGCTTCGATTCTATCGTGGCGCTTTGGCCTGCACTGCGCGCAGCTTGGGCGGAGGTCGGGCTGGCCAGCCTTTTCATCAATGCCGGGCAATTGTTGTTGCCGTTATTTTCCATGCTGGTGTATGACAAGGTCGTCAACAACGGCGTGTTCGAGACATTGTGGGCGCTTACTC
Source organism: bacterium (assembly GCA_027310505.1). GTDB lineage: Bacteria > Pseudomonadota > Gammaproteobacteria > Burkholderiales > Methylophilaceae > CAIJXJ01. The sequence continues at coordinate 8,354 of DAIDAS010000415.1, read as the reverse complement.
TCGGCATGGCGATTTATATCGCGACGGATGCCGCCATGCGCATCGTGCGCGCCTGGTCGACGGAACATATTGCCGAAAACCTGACCCGGCGCGGCGACGAGACCTTGTGGCACCGGCTGGTTGCGCAGACTGATCTCTCGGGCGGTTTTGCGCGCTTTCTTTCCAATTACCGCGATCTGGCGGTTGCCCGTGATTTTGTTTCGTCCACTTATCTGCTGGCTCTGGCGGACTTGCCCTTCCTGCTGCTCTACCTGCTGGCGGTTGGCCTGATCGCCTGGCCGCTGGTGATTGTCGCGTTGCTTCTGGTGCTGGCTTATGCCGCCATGGGGTATGCGTTGCAGGTGCGCAGCAATCGGCTGGGCAAAGAGGCCGAGCAGCAGAATACGCGCAAGCTGGCTTATATGAGCGAAGTGCTGGGGTCGCTGGATGTGGTGCGAACAGTGCCGGGTGAGGGTGTGTTCCTGCGCCGCTGGCGCGAACTCTCGGATGGCGCTGCCGGCATCGACGGGCAGCGCCGCCTGGCGACAAGCCATGCGAACACGCTTGCCGCAGGCATGCTGACATTCAGCACGGTTGTCATGCTGGTGGCTGGAGCTTACCTGATCGATGCACGCAATTTGTCCGTAGGCGGCTTGATCGCCTGCAATCTGCTGACGGCACGTGCCATGTCGCTTGTGACGTCATTGTTCATGGTGGTGGGCAAATGGAAGGATTTTCAGCGGGCCGCCGCGCGCATGGAAAGCAGCCTGCATTCTGTCGCCGAGCGCGAACATACACCTCGTCCGGCTATCAGTGGCAACATTGCCGTGATCGGGTTGGGAAAGCATTATCCGGATCGGCCGATCGCGCTGGATGCGGTTTCACTGACAGTCACCCCGGGCGAGCGTATTGCGTTGCTGGGCAAGCCGGGGGCCGGCAAGACCACCTTGCTGCGATGTCTCTCCGGATTGTGCAAGCCCGATGCCGGGCAGATATTGATCGATGGCCTGGCCCTCGACGACATTGCCCGGCTGGATCGAGCACGCTGGATGGCATGGAAATCCCAGGATCCTGCCTTGTTCGCAGGCACGCTGGAAGAAAACCTGCGAATAGCAGGCAGCGCGCCCGACAGCGAGCGCTTTGTGCAGGCCCTTTGGGTTTCCGGCCTGGAAGATGAACTAAAAAGCGGCCGCATGACACTGGGCATGCGGCTTGATGAGCGTGGAAGCAACCTTTCCGGCGGGCAACGCCAGAAGGTCGCGCTGGCACGCGCTTTTGCCCAGCCCTGTCGCATCTTGTTGCTGGATGAACCGACGCTGGGGCTGGATCCGGATAGCGAGCGCCTGCTGGCAGAACGTTTGCCGAAACTGCTCGGTACTGACAATGTGCTGATCATGACGACCCACAGCGTCATCATGCTGGGGGTGGCGCAGCGCGTGGTTGCGCTGGATGGTGGTCGCGTTGTGGCCGATGGGCCCAGGGAAAAACTGGTTCGCGTCGCGTGACCGGGCGGCAACTTCAACAGTTGCCGCCCGTTTCGGTTACATCTGGCTGACGATTTCCTCGCCGAACTGGGAGCAGGAAACCTGCGTCGCACCTTCCATCTGGCTGGAGAAATCCCAGGTGACGCGCTTGCTGGCAATTGCCTTGCCCACGCCCTGCAACACCAGGTCAGCAGCTTCAGTCCAACCCATGTGGCGCAGCATCATTTCTGCGGACAGGATCAGCGAAGACGGGTTGGCGAGATCCTTGCCGGCGATCTTGGGCGCGGTGCCGTGGGTGGCTTCGAACATGGCCACGGTGTCGGACAGGTTGGCGCCGGGGGCGATGCCGATGCCGCCAACCTGAGCTGCCAGCGCATCGGAAACATAGTCGCCGTTCAGGTTGAGCGTTGCCACCACGGAGTGATCCTGCGGGTGCAGCAGGATTTCCTGCAGGAAGGCATCGGCGATGCAGTCCTTGATGACGATGCCGTTCGGCAGCTTGCACCATGGGCCGCCGTCGATCTCGACTGCGCCGAATTCCTGCTTGGCGATTTCGTAAGCCCAGTTCTTGAAGCCACCCTCGGTGAACTTCATGATGTTGCCCTTGTGTACGATGGTCAGCGACTTGCGTTCGTTGTCGATGGTGTACTGAATGGCCTTGCGCACCAAGCGCTTGGTGCCTTCTTCGGACACCGGCTTGATGCCGATGGCAGAGCTTTCCGGGAAGCGGATCTTCTTGGCGGCGCCCATGTCGCGCAGAAAGCCGATGACCTTCTTCACCTCATCGGAGCCGGCGGCGAATTCGATGCCGGCGTAGATGTCTTCGGTGTTCTCGCGGAAGATCACCATGTCGGTCCATTCCGGATGCTTGACCGGGCTGGGCACACCATCGAAATACTGCACCGGACGCAGGCAGACGTAGAGGTCGAGCTCCTGGCGCAGAGTGACGTTGAGCGAGCGGATGCCGCCGCCGACCGGGGTCGTGAGCGGACCCTTGATGGAGATGATGTAGTCCTTCACCGCCTGCATGGTCTCGTCTGGCAGCCAGACGTTGTCGCCGTAAACCTTGGTGGATTTTTCGCCGGCGTAGACTTCCATCCAGGCGATGCTGCGCTTGCCGCCATAGGCCTTGGCGACGGCGGCATCGACCACGCGCATCATCGGCGGGGTAATGTCCACGCCGATGCCGTCACCCTCGATAAATGGGATAATCGGATGATCCGGCACATTCAGTGAATTGTCGGCGTTGACGGTGATTTTCTGGCCGTCGGCAGGGGTGGTAATTTTCTGGGACATGCTTGATCCTGACTAAATAAGATGCTGATTCTGTTCAACAAGCCCTTCGGGGTCATCACTCAGTTCAGTGCGCACGAAACGCACCCGACGCTGAAAGACTATATTCCGCTCCCCAGGGTTTATCCCGCCGGTCGGCTGGACACGGACAGTGAAGGTTTGCTTATTTTAACCGACGATGGCCGCCTGCAACACCGCCTTGCGCATCCGAAGCATAAAGAAGCCAAGACCTACTGGGTGCAGGTGGAAGGTGCGCCGACCGAGAGCGATCTGGAGCCGTTGCGGCATGGGGTCGACCTGGGAGATTTCGTGACGCAGCCTGCACGGGTGCAGGTGATCGAAGAGCCTGCCGGTCTCTGGCCCAGGATTCCGCCGATCCGCGAACGCAAGGCGATCCCGACCGCCTGGCTGGAAGTGATCATCAGTGAAGGCAAGAATCGCCAAGTGCGTCGCATGACGGCCAAAGTCGGCTTTCCCACCCTGCGCCTGATCCGCTGGGCGGTTGGCGAGCATACCCTGGCTGGGCTCGCTCCCGGCGAGTGGCGGCAGATTGGCATGCCGGTTGCTGATGAAAAAACGCCATCCTCGACAAGAAAGCGCAGACCATGAAACCCGTTGCCATATTTCGTCATGCCCGCACCGAAGGGCCGGGCTACCTCGCCGAATTCTTCGATCGCCGCCAGATTCCATGGCGGCTGATCCGCATTGATGCCGGCGATATATTGCCTGACAGCATCGCCGGATACAGCGGTCTAGTATTCATGGGCGGCCCGATGAGCGTCAACGACGATCTGCCCTGGATCCCGCCGGTGCTGCAACTCATCCAGCAGGCAGTGGCGGCGGATATCCCGGTGCTGGGGCACTGTCTGGGTGGGCAATTGATGTCCAAGGCGCTGGGCGGCGTGGTGACGCCCAACCCAGTCAAGGAGATCGGCTGGGGAGCGCTGCAGGTTGCCAGGAATTTCGATTCGTCGCGCTGGTTTGGCGATGCTGAACGATTTACGGGTTTCCACTGGCATGGCGAAACCTTCTCCATTCCTGAGGGGGCGGTCAATATCCTTTCCAGTGACCACTGCCAGCATCAGGCTTTCTCCATGGGCAAACACCTGGGATTCCAGTGCCACATCGAAATGACCGCTGACATGGTGCGTAAGTGGTGCCGATATGGAGCGGATGAAATTGCCGCCTCGGCAAGTAGCCCAGGCGTGCAGAATGTTGCCGAAATCGAGCGCGATCTTGAGGTGAGGGTGGCCCGATTGGGTGTCGTGGCTGAAAAAGTTTATGCGCGGTGGGTGGAAGGGTTGGCTGTTTAGCCAAACAGCAGCTGGTTACGCAGAAAACGATCACGTGGCGTTGCGGTAATCGCGCGTATGATGTGGGTCTGCCCGACCGGATTCAGGTCAGGTTCACAAAAGGAATCCAAAATGCTGGCTATTACTCAGGCCCTCAATCAGCAAATCGCCGGCGATGAAGCGACCTTGTCTCTCACTAATGGCGAATCTTTCCGCATCAGAGGCGATGTTGAATCGGTGTCCGAACTTTTTATTAGCGTCAGTCTGTCGAACAATCCGGATAAAAAAGGCCGCAAGCTGGTGAACGTGAACCATATCGTCAGCATCGAGTGGTATATGCGGTAGCCTTGCAAGCGGCGAAGGTCGCCGCTGGGGTCAGAAGTTGCGCCGCCGAGGGGCGGCAGGCCCGCGTCCTTCGATGTGGCGAAAGGTGATGCGCCCCTTGCTGACGTCATACGGGGACATTTCCAGCGTAATTTTGTCGCCCGCCAGGATGCGAATATGGTGCTTACGCATTTTGCCGGCCGTGTAGGCGACCAGTTGATGTCCGTTTTCGAGCGTGACACGAAAGCGTGAGTCGGGCAGAACTTCTGCGACCACGCCGTTCATTTCGATGAGTTCTTCTTTGGCCAAGGGAGCGTCTCCAGGGAAAAGGGAAAAGAAAAAGCCCGGACAATGCCGGGCTTTTCCGGAGAGATCGCTCACTGGAAAAACTCCAGTCAGGCAACCCCGGTAACGCGACGGCATGACAAAACTGCCATGCCTGGCCGATGAGTTATTCAGCTGCGCGAATGTTGGAAGCTTGCTGGCCCTTGGGGCCGGTGGTGACGTCGAAGCTGACGCGCTGGTTTTCTTGCAGGCTCTTGAAGCCCTGGCTCTGAATTGCCGAGAAATGCACGAAGAGATCTGCGCCGCCATCATCGGGAGTCACAAAGCCGAAACCCTTAGCGTCGTTGAACCACTTTACAGTACCTGTTGCCATGTCTTGATATCCTTAAAACGAAAAATAAAATGGGGATTGCCCATGAGGGCGAATGTCAAGACGGCGGGGTGATGAAGGAAAAAAACCCGCGAAAACGAGGGTACTGAACCAGACAGCAACTACACGACTTGAATATCGCTGGCGCGAACTATGCGCCTTATTCGTTGAATAAGCAAATATAATTGTCTTTCAGCACCCAATAATTTTGAAAGGGGCTTCAAATGGCCGGACAACCTGAAATCAGCAACATGGCCCTCTTCTGCGATTTTGAGAACATCGCCTTGGGCGTGCGCGATGCCAGATACGCGCAGTTCGACATCAAGAAGGTATTGGAGCGCTTGTTGCTGAAAGGCAGCATCGTGGTCAAGAAAGCCTATTGCGACTGGGATCGTTACAAGGAATTCAAGTCCACCATGCATGAGGCGGCGTTCGAGCTGATCGAGATCCCGCATGTGCGCCAGTCGGGCAAGAACTCGGCGGATATCCGCATGGTGGTGGATGCGCTTGATCTCTGCTACACCAAATCGCACGTGGATGCGTTTGTCATCATCAGCGGCGATTCGGATTTTTCCCCGCTGGTTTCCAAGCTGCGCGAGAACAACAAGTACGTGATCGGCATCGGCGTCAAGAATTCGACCTCGGATTTGCTCAGCGCCAATTGCGACGAGTTCATTTTCTATGACGACCTGGTGCGCGAGCAGGAAGCCAAACAGAAGCGCAACGAAAAAAAGACCCCGGCCAAAGCGGCGGCCAGCAGCAAGAAGTCCGCTGCGGCCAAGGGGGATGACGACAAGCGTCAGGAAGCGCTTGATTTCATCGTGGAGACCGTCGAGGCTCTGATTGCCGAGCGCGGGTCGGATGAGAAAATCTGGGGGTCGCTGGTCAAGACCACCATGCAGCGGCGTAAGCCTGGCTTTACCGAGTCATTCTACGGGTTCCGCTCGTTCAAGGACTTGGTGGAGGATGCGCAAAAACGTGGCCTGCTGATTGTCGTGCGCGACGAGAAGTCAGGCCAGTACACCATCCGGCTGCCGGAAACGGACGAATAGCCGAGGCGCTGCCGCTCAAGCCTTGCGCAGCAGTGCCTTGCGTCCTTCTTCCAGCAGCAGCATCGCGCCGGCGAACGGCAGGATGAACAGCCAGATTCCCGCCGGCAGCGCGGCGGTGCCGAAAATCTCTTGTCCCCAGGGCGTGTAATCTATCAGCAGGATCAGTGTGATTTCCAGCGCAATGCCGGAGAGTATCAGCAGATTGTTGAACGGCTTCGTGCGCCAGAGCGGCCGCTCGGGGTGTTTGCAGAGCAGCACGTTCATGACCTGCATGACGATGATGGCGGACAGCGTCGCGGCCGTGGCCTGCAGGTAAAGCGGCGCATTGCCGGCGAGCGGTTCACCGTAATGCCAGTTGCCTAGGTGCAGCATGGCAAAGTAGGCCGCCATGGCGGTGGCGGCTTCCATTACCCCTAGAAACAGATAGGCGCGCGCCAGCAGCGGCCAGTTGAGGAGACGCTCGCGGCGGTGACGGGGCGGGCGCTGCATCACCCCGGGGTCGGGTTTCTCGGCACCCAACCCCAAGGCCGGCAGCATATCGGTGCCCAAGTCGATTGCCAGAATCTGCACCACGGTGAGCGGCAGCGGGATTTTGAACAGTGCGAAAGCCAGGTAGGGCACCAGCTCCGGGATGTTCGAGGTGAGGATATAGGCGAGAAATTTGCGGATGTTGTCGAATACCGCCCGCCCTTCTTCGATGGCCGCGACGATGCTGGCAAAGTTGTCGTCCAGCAGGATCATGTCGGCCGCGCCCTTGGCGACATCGGTGCCACTCAAGCCCATGGCGATACCGATGTCGGCGGCCTTGAGTGCCGGCGCATCGTTGACCCCGTCACCGGTGACCGCCACGATGTGCCGCTTCTGTTTGAGTGCTTTCACAATGCGCATTTTCTGGTCGGCGCCAACGCGCGAAAAAATGATTTCCTGGGCGTTGAGCGCGATTTGCAACTGCGTGGCCGAGAGCAGCTTCAGTTCATCGCCGCCGATGATGGTGGGGTGATCGCCGCTGACCATGCCGACCTGCCGTGCGATGGCGAGCGCTGTATGCGGGTGGTCGCCGGTGACCATGATGATCTTGATACCGGCCTCATGGCACTTCCTGATGGCTTCCGATACTTCCGGGCGGGGCGGATCCTCTAGGCCGACCAGTCCGGCGAAAATCATGTCCTGTTCCCGCGCTTCACCTTGCTCGCCGTAACGTAACGGTCGATAGGCCATGGCCAGCACGCGCAGGCCTTTTGCCGCCATGTTTTCCTGCGCCGACAGGATACGGCCCTGCCAGCTGATGTCCAGCGCAGTTGCACCCCTTCCGGTTTGTACGTGAGTGCAGCGCGGCAGCAGCATCTCCAGTGCGCCTTTGCAATAAATCGTTTGTCCAAGCGCCGTATCGTGGATGGTGGACATGCGCTTACGGTCGGTATCGAACGGGATTTCATCGCGTTTGGGAAACGCAGGCAGATGATCGAGCGTCAGTTCTGCGAGGTTAACCAGTGCAATTTCCATCGGGTCGCCCAGCCATTGATGATCGCCGGGTTTGAGGCTGTGACAGAGTGCGGCAATTTCGAACAAGGATTGGTATTGAGCGATGGTGGCTGCGTCGTGCTGCAAGCTTTCCGGGGCATGCCAGGCATCCCCCAGCCATAACGTTTTCACCTGCATGCGGTTCTGCGTGAGGGTGCCGGTCTTGTCGGTGCAGATCACTGTGGTCGCGCCTAATGTCTCGACCGATGGCAGGTGGCGGATCAGCGCGTTGCGTCGGGCCATGCGCTTGGTGGCCATGGCGAGGGCGAGCGTGACGGTGGGAAGCAGACCTTCGGGTACGTTGGCGACGATGATGCCGATGGCGAACATGAGGTCGCCCCAGAACGACAGGCCGATCCAGCGGCCGATCAAGAAAAACAGCAGCCCCAGCAGCAGCGAAAGCAAGGCGATGATGCGGCTCAGGCGGATGATCTCGAGTTGCAGCGGAGACAGCGCTTCGCCTTCGGTCTGGGTCAGGTGGGCAATCTTGCCGAACTCGGTGTGCATTCCGGTGGCGAACACCACGGCTCGGCCCTCGCCAGAAACCACCGAGGTGCCGGCCAGCAGCACGTTGTGGCTGGTGAGGATATCCTCGGCTTGCGACGGGCGGGCATCGCGCCCTTTGGGCAATGATTCGCCGGTGACCGTGGCATTGTTGACGCGCATGGCAAACGCCTCGATCAGACGGCAATCGGCGGGAACATTGTCGCCTTCCTGCAGCAGGATGACATCGCCCGGTACCAGCCGGTCGACC
>DAIDAS010000386.1 GCA_027310505.1 bacterium | reverse complement strand
GCACTATGGGCTACGGCAAGATGGAAGGCGAGCACGATGACCGCATCATCGCCTACATGATCGAGCGCGACGAGTGCCAGGGCCCGGTCTATTACCAGAAATGATATGGCATGAAACCGACCACCCCGATCATCTCCGGCGGCATGAACGCGTTGCGCCTGCCGGGCTTCTTCGAGAATCTGGGCCATGGCAACGTGATCAACACGGCTGGTGGCGGTTCCTACGGCCACATCGACAGTCCGGCGGCTGGTGCGATTTCTCTGCGCCAATCTTACGAGTGCTGGAAGGCCGGCGCCGACCCGATCGAGTTCGCCAAGGAGCACAAGGAATTCGCTCGTGCATTTGAATCCTTCCCGGGCGACGCTGACAAGCTGTATCCGGGCTGGCGCGAAAAGCTGGGCGTACACAAGTAATCTAAGGGTAGTAAAGCCGCAAGCGGAAAAGGCCCCTGCACTCAATCTCCTGCAGGGGCTTTTTTTCGGGATATACCATAGTGTTTCTGTCGGGAATGAGAGTGAGGAAGAGATGAGCAACCACTTCGACATCCAACAATACCGGATCGTGAACGAGCCTTTCTACCAGCCGACCGGCAATGAGGTCGCGCTGTACGAGGCGGCTTATGCGGCACGTCTGCCGGTGATGCTGAAAGGCCCAACCGGCTGCGGCAAGTCGCGTTTCGTCGAGCATATGGCGTGGCGGCTGGGCAAGCCGTTGATTACCGTGGCCTGTAACGAGGACATGACGGCTTCGGACCTGGTGGGCCGCTATCTGCTGGATGCCAACGGTACGCGCTGGCTGGATGGCCCGCTGACGCTGGCGGCACGTTATGGCGCGATCTGCTATCTGGATGAGGTGGTGGAGGCGCGTCAGGACACCACCGTGGTCATTCACCCGTTGACCGACCATCGCCGTACGCTGCCGCTGGACAAGAAGGGCGAGCTGGTGTCGGCGCATCCGGATTTCCAGCTGGTGATTTCCTACAACCCGGGCTATCAGAGTTTGTTGAAAGATCTGAAGCAATCGACCAAACAGCGCTTCACTGCATTCGATTTCGATTATCCGAGCGCAGCGCTCGAAACGACCATCCTGGCCAGGGAAACCGGCATGGATGATGAGATGGCAGGCAAGCTGGTGAAGATCGGCATCGCCGCGCGCAACCTGAAGGGGCACGGCCTAGATGAAGGCATCTCGACTCGCCTGCTGGTATACGCGGCAACGCTCATCAAGGGCGGCATTGCGCCACGCGAAGCCTGCCGCATGGCGATGGTGCGTCCGATCACGGACGATGCGGATATCCGCGCCACGCTGGATCATGCCATCGACGCTGTTTTCGACTAAATAGCTGCCATGGCAACCCCTTTGTTTCAGGGTGAGATGCAGGTCTGGTGGAGCCAGCTGAACAGTGGCTTCAAGCAGGTGCAGGACGTCTTCGAAGAGTGCATGACCGAGGCGCTCAAGGTGCTGACGCCGGAAGGCGCGGCTGCCTATCTGGAGAGTGCGCGCTTCCTTGGCGGCATGGGGCGGGGCGTCGAACCTATCCTGATTTTTCTGGCGGAATGGCCGGAAATCGCCAAGGTGTTGGGCGAATCTTCGCTGCCCGCCATCATGGAGTCGATCCGCAAGATGTGGCGCTCGCCCAACGGCAAGGCGATTGTGCCTTTTCTGGAAACGCTGCCTGCTGTTGCGCGGCGGCTTAAAACTCCGGAGCAGATGCAGGCCTATCTGGCGCTGGTGCTGGATTTTATGGATCGCACCTCCGGTTCTGTGCATGGCATCCAGACGACTTTCCCCAGCCCCGGCTTGCCGGATTTCCTGAACAAGGCGCCTTTTCTGATCAGCCAGCTTCCCATTGAGGGGCTGCAGAACTGGGTGCAATATGGTGTCCGCTATTACCAGGACCACCCGGAACGCCAGCGCGACTATTTCAGCCTGCAGTCGGCGGACAGCAAGGCCATGCTGCAACGCGAGCGCCACGGTACACTGCTGGCCGACCATGAACGCCAGCTGGATATGTATCTGCGCGGGCTATGGCAGGATCACGATTATTTCGTGCCGTATTCGCTGGGGTTCGACGAACTGCGCAAACCCATTCCCTATTTCGACAAGCTCGGCATCCGGTTGCCGGATGTCTATGACGATGCCCGGGGGGTTGCCGGGATCGACCGCTACCGCGCGGCGCTGGCGCATATTGCTGCGCACCGGCGCTGGACCACGCCCATCTTCGCCGATAATTTCAGCCCGTTCCAGCGGCTGGCGGTGGAAATCTTCGAGGATTCCCGCGTCGAAGCGCTGGCCATGCGCGAGTACCCCGGCCTGCGCCGCCTTTTCAAGGCGCTGCATCCTGTCCCGGATGAAAACGCCTGCGACCCCGAAGTGGAGTCCGCCATCCGCCACCGCCTGGCGATGGTGTCGCGCGCCATGCTGGATCGGGATCATCATTACCAAAACCCATTTGTCATCGAGTTCGCGCAGCGTTTCCACGATTTGATGCAGGCCGGGGGCTCCAGTACGCAGGAAATGGCTGATCTGGCTGTGCTGTTTATCGCAAAAACACGCCGCCAGAGCGACCTGTCGTCGAAGGTGCACTTCAAGGATACCGAAGTGGATTATCGCGACGATAACCGCCATATGTGGAAATTCCACGAGGAGAGCGATGACGAGGAGCAGTTCGAGGAGCATCGCCAGGCCGGCGATGCGGCTGAGCTCCAGTCGCTGCCCCCGCGGCATTACCCGGAATGGGATTACTCTACCCAGAGCTACCGGCCCGACTGGACGAGTGTGTACGAAGTGCTGCACCCGCCCGGCAACGCCTCCGACATTGACCGCCTGCTGCAAAAACACGAGGCGCTGGCCAAGCGGCTAAAACGCCTGCTCGACCTGCTCAAGCCACAACAGAAAGTGCGCATCCGTTATCAGGAAGAAGGCAGCGAGCTCGACCTGGATGTGGCGTTGCGCTCGTTGATTGATTACAAGAGCGGTGCGGTGCCCGATCCGCGCATCAACATGAGCCACAAGAACGACGGGCGGGATATTGCGGTGATGCTGCTGCTGGATTTGTCGGAATCGCTGGGCGAAAAAGTGCCGGGCAGTGAGCAGAGCCTGCTGGAGCTGAGTCAGGAGGCCGTTTCGCTGCTGGGCTGGGCGGTCGAGCAACTGGGCGACAGTTTTGCCATCGCCGGCTTCCATTCCAACACCCGCCACGAAGTGCGCTACCTGCATATCAAAGGCTATGGCGAGCCGTGGGGCGACACGGTCAAGAGTCGGCTGGCGGCCATGGATTCCGGCTATTCCACCCGCATGGGCGCTGCCATGCGCCATGCCGCGCATACGTTGGCAAACCGTAAGGCAGACAAGAAACTGATGCTGATCCTGACCGATGGCGAGCCGGCGGACATCGACAGCAAGGATCCGCGCCTGCTGATCGAGGATGCCCGCAAGGCCGTGCAGGAGCTGGATCAGCAGGGCATTTACGCCTACTGCATCAACCTCGACCCCAAGGCGGATGAGTATGTCAGCGATATCTTCGGCAAGCAGTACACCGTGATCGATAACGTGCAGCGTTTGCCGGAAAAACTGCCGGCTTTGTTTATGGCGCTCACAAAATGAGTGTCATCGCGGTCGGACTAAAAGTTGCCAAAGCTATTCAGGGCGCTCACAAAATAGGATAATTCAGGCCTCTCCGATCACTGTAAATACAGAACACACATGAGCCAACCGTTATTGCAAACCAGCATCAAGAGCCTGCCGCTGATCAACCAGGGCAAGGTGCGCGACATTTACGACATCGATGCCGACAAGATGCTGATTGTCACGACCGATCGCCTGTCGGCCTTCGACGTTATCCTGCCGACACCCATCGCTGGCAAGGGTGCGGTACTGACGCAGATTGCCAATTTCTGGTTCGACAAGCTCAAGCATATTGTCCCCAACCACCTGACGGGTATTGCGCCGGAGTCCGTGGTCAAGGATGTTGCCGAACACACACAACTGGGCGAGCGCGCCATCGTGGTGAAAAAGCTCAAGCCGTTACCGATCGAGGCCGTAGTGCGCGGCTACCTGGTGGGTTCAGGCTGGAAGGAGTATCAGAAGTCCGGCACCGTGTGCGGTATCGCACTGCCCGCAGGACTGCAG
>DAIDAS010000383.1 GCA_027310505.1 bacterium | reverse complement strand
ATCAAGATAAGTATAAGGCTTTACCTGGGGATGATAAGGCTTCTACGACTCATACAGGATGTACTGCAGCAAATAATGGTAGCTGCAAGGACGGAAATGGCGATGGCGTTATCGGAGGTACATCTGCTACTGATTTCTGGGATTCGAATACTGCCAATGATGAAACAGTAAGGTTTTGGCAGCACATCAGAATTGCTGGGCTTGCCGCAGGGGCGACTGATCCTGGTAATGTCGGAACATTTGAGTCTAAGAATGCTGATGGCGGTCATTTGGGTATCCAGAGCGCTAGCGTTGCAGGGGGGGTGCCTGCTGGTATGACTGGCGCGTACATCGTATGTTCGGATTCGGTTCTTGGGAAGTTCGCTAAACAGTTGGATACCACTCTGGATGATGGGGTGACCGATACAGGTTCTATGAGGGTTTATAGCACTGTTGCTGGGGGATGGTTGGCAAATGCTAGTGTGACTGATTCAGTTCCATTCAAGGTTTGCATGTCCTTCTAGTAAGAAAAACGGACATTTAATGGAGCCCGCTTCGGCGGGCTTTTCTTTTTCCGCGTTGGCTTCCAAGTCTGTTTTGAATTAAAATCTGCCCCCTATGAACGACAACCTCGTCGAAATCAACGACCTTTCTTTTGCCTACAACAGCCGTTTGCTGCACAAAGGCATCAATATGCGCTTTCCGCGGGGCAAGGTGGTGGCCATCATGGGCGGCTCGGGCTCCGGCAAGACCACACTGCTGCGGCTCATCGGCGGCCAGCTCAAGCCCACGCAGGGCGAGGTGCGGGTGGATGGCCACGTGGTGCACGAGCAGTCTCGCGACGAAATCTACCGCATGCGACGCAAGATGGGCATGCTGTTCCAGTTCGGCGCGCTGTTCACCGATCTCTCTGTGTACGACAACGTGGCTTTCCCCATGCGCGAGCACACCAACTTGCCGGAATCGATTATCCGCGATCTGGTGCTGCTGAAGCTGAATGCGGTCGGCCTGCGCGGTGCGCGCGACCTGATGCCGGCCGAGCTTTCCGGTGGCATGGCACGCCGTGTGGCGCTGGCGCGGACCGTGGCGCTTGACCCGGCCATCATCATGTACGATGAGCCGTTCGCCGGGCTGGATCCGATTTCGATGGGCGTGATCGTCAACCTGATTCGCAGCCTGAACGATGCGCTGGGCGCGACTTCCATCGTGGTGACGCACGATGTGCACGAGACGTTCTCTTTTGTCGATTATGTTTATTTCGTGTCCGCTGGCGTAGTGGTGGCGGAAGGCACGCCGGAAGACCTGCGTGCTTCCGAGATGCCGTTCGTGCACCAGTTCGTTCACGGTGAGGCGGATGGCCCGGTGCCGTTCCATTATGCCGCGCCGGATTACCGACAGGATATGTTGAGGGGCGTCAATGTTTAAGCGTCTGACCATTGGGTTGCGCCTCGTCGGTCATCGCGTGATCGACCGTATCTGGCGGTTTGGATCCGCGACGCGTTTCTTTATGTATACGCTGGTGCTGTCCGGCGAGAGCCTGCGTCGTTTTCACCTGACCATCCGTGAAATTTATTTCACCGGCGTGCTGTCGCTGATCATCATTCTGGTGTCGGCACTTTTCGTCGGTATGGTGCTTGGTCTGCAAGGCTACAACACATTGCAGAAGTACGGCTCGTCCGAGGCGATCGGCGTGCTGGTGGCGCTGTCCCTGGTGCGTGAACTGGGCCCGGTGGTTACCGCGCTGCTGTTTGCCGGCCGTGCAGGCACTGCGATCACGGCTGAAATCGGCCTCATGAAGGCGACCGAGCAGCTTTCAGCCATGGAAATGATGGCGGTCAACCCCATCGCCCGTGTGGTGGCGCCGCGTTTCTGGGCCGGGGTAATCTCCATGCCGTTGCTGGCTGCGCTGTTTTCTATGGTCGGGGTGTTCGGCGGGTTTCTGGTTGCAGTGCCGCTGCTGGGCATCGACGACGGTGCGTTCTGGTCGCAGATGCAGGCCAATGTGGATTTCCGCGAAGATATCGTAAATGGGGTCATCAAGAGCTTTGTGTTCGGCGTTACTTGCACCATCATCGCGCTGTTCGAAGGTTATGATGCGCCGCCGACTGCCGAGGGCGTGAGCCGGGCAACGACCCGCACGGTGGTGAACTCATCGCTGGCCGTGCTGGCTCTGGATTTCGTGATGACATCCTTCATGATCGGGGTTTGAGGAGAGAAAAGTAATGGATCGTACGACGCTGGATTTGTGGGTGGGGATATTTGTTGCAGCCGGAGTGGCGGCGATGATTGGTTTGGCCATGAAAGTGGGCAACCTGACTTCCTCGAACCTTGGCGTGACTTATACCCTGCATGCCGAATATGAAAATATCGGCGGGCTCAAGGTGCGTGCGCCGGTAAAGAGTGCCGGCGTGGTGGTGGGGCGTGTTGCGGATATCCATTTCAATGACCAAACCAAAGAGGCCGAGGTCACGCTGAATATCGATACTCGCTACCACTTCGACAGGGATACCATCGCGCCAATTTACACTTCCGGGCTGTTGGGTGAGCAATTCATCAGCTTGCAGCCGGGTGGTGGCGAAGATAACCTGAAAAACGGTGATAAAATTGGCAAGGTACAGAATGCGCTGGTGCTTGAAGACCTGATCGGGAAGTTCCTGACCAACAAGGCATCGGAAAGCAATGACAAGGACAAGAAGGCGGAATGATCATGAACAGAATGGCAGGCCTGCTGGCGACAGCGGCTCTAGTTTTTAGTACCTGGGCAGCGGCTGAAACGGTTGCTCCGGATGTGCTGGTAAAGAATACCGCGACCGAAGTTCTGGATATCATCAAGAAAGACAAGGATATCCAGAACGGCGACATGAAGCGCATCGCTGCGCTGACAGAAGAGAAAATCCTGCCGCATTTCAATTTCGAGCGCATGTCTCAGTTGGTGCTGGGGCGCAATTGGCCGAAGGCGAACAAGGATCAGCAGGAAAAGTTCGTATCTGAATTCCGCAGCCTGCTGGTGCGTACGTATTCTTCCGCGCTGGCCAAGTATCGCAACCAGACCATGGATTACAAGCCGTTGCGTGCGCAGTCTGGCGATACCCGTGTCGTGGTCAAGACATTGATCCTGCAGGCTGGCGAGCAGCCGGTGAAGGTCGACTACAGTCTGGAAAAAACTGGCGAAGAATGGAAAGTGATCGACGTGACCATCGAAGACGTCAGCATCGTCACCAGTTACCGTAGCCAGTTTGACGAGACCGTCAAGAAGGATGGCATGGATAGCCTGATCCAGAAGCTTGCCGACAAGAACAAGCAGGGTGCGAACTCTGCCGCGGAAAAGAAGCAGGGCTGATTGATCCCATGGCATTGATCGAGCAGCAAGGCAGTCGGCTTGTCGTCCGCAGCGCGATGACGGTGGAAACCGTCGGCGCGCTTCTGACGGAAAGCCTGCCCTTGCTCGTGGGTAACGTGGAAATCGATCTGGATGAGGTAGTCGATGTCGATTCTTCTGCAATCAGCCTCATGTTTGAGTGGCTGCGTCAATCTCAGGAACGCAATGCCGGCGTGATTTACGCCAACCTGCCATCCACTCTGGAAAGTCTGGCAACTCTGTATGGGGTGCTGGATATGATTCCGCAGCGCGCAGGCGCTGCTCATTAAAGTTGCGGCCGGGTTTCTGCCCGGCCGATCTCACATGGTACCCGCTATCCGGATTGAACAGGTTCACAAGTCTTTCGGGGCCTTACAGGCGCTGAAAGGCATCGACCTGACTATTGAACGGGGGGAGTTCTTTGCCCTGCTCGGCCCCAACGGCGCGGGAAAATCAACGCTCATCAACCTCCTGGCTGGTCTGTTGCGTCCGACTAGCGGGCATCTTGCTGTCATGGGGCACGATGTCGTCACCGATTACCGCAATGCGCGGCGGTTGCTTGGCGTGGTGCCTCAGGAGCTGGTGTTCGACCCGTTCTTCAACGTGCGTGAGATGCTGCGATTTCAGGCCGGTTATTTTGGTCTGGGCCGGGAGAACGATGTCTGGATCGATGAGGTGATTGAAAGCCTCGGTCTGGCGGACAAGGCTTATACCAACATGCGCCGGTTGTCCGGTGGCATGAAGCGGCGGGCATTGATTGCCCAGGCGCTGGCGCACAAGCCGCCGGTGCTGGTGCTGGATGAGCCGACCGCCGGAGTGGATGTCGAATTGCGCCAGATGTTGTGGGAGTTCATCAAGCGCCTGAATCGCGAAGGCCACACCATCATCCTGACCACGCATTATCTGGAAGAAGCCGAAACGCTGTGCTCGCGCGTGGCCATGTTGAAGCAGGGCGAGATCGTGGCTCTGGATAGTACGGAGAACCTGCTGGATCGGGCGCCCGGCAAGAATCTGCGGCTCAAGCTCGCACCGGCGCAGTTGCCGCAATCGTTGAACCACATGCTGCGCGGCCAGGACGGTGATACTTTTACCCTGGCCCTCAATGAGGCGGCGCAGGTCGAGTTCGTGCTGGCCGAACTGCGTTCTGCCGGTAACAAGGTCGAAGACATGCAACTGATCGAAGCTGACCTGGAAGACGTGTTCATGGAGATCGTGCGGGCATGAGGGGCGTCTGGACATTGTTCAGGAAGGAAATCCTGCGCTTCTGGAAAGTGAGCTTCCAGACCGTGGCGGCTCCGGTGATTACCGCGCTGCTGTACCTGCTGATTTTTTCGCACGTGCTGGAATCGCATGTGCAGGTGTATCCTGGGGTCAGCTACACGGCTTTCCTGATCCCTGGGCTGATGATGATGTCGCTGTTGCAGAACAGCTTTGCCAACAGTTCGTCCAGCCTGATCCAGTCTAAGGTGATGGGAAATATCGTGTTCCTGTTGCTGACGCCTTTGGCCTATTGGGAAATCTTCCTGGCCTTTCTCGCGGCGGCCATCATTCGCGGCTTGGTGGTAGGGTTGAGCGTGTGGCTGGTGGCGCTGTTGTACGTCGATCTGCCGGTGGCGCATCCGCTGCTGATCGTTACTTTTGCGCTGCTGGGTGGCGGGATGCTGGGGGCGCTGGGCATTATCGCGGGCATCTGGGCCGAGAAATTCGACCAGATGGCGGCGTTCCAGAACTTCATCATCATGCCGCTGTCGTTTTTGTCCGGGGTGTTTTATTCCATTCATTCGCTGCCGCATTTCTGGCAGCAGGTGTCGCACCTGAACCCGTTCTTCTACATGATCGACGGTTTCCGCTACGGCTTCTTCGGCACCGGCGACATCGATCCGCAGATCAGCCTGTCCGTTGTGGGCGTCAGCTTTTTGGTCTTATCATGGCTCACGTTACGCCTGCTCAAGAGCGGATACAAGCTGAGGGGATGAACATGTTGTCGGCGGCAGAAGTCAGAATTTACATCATGCAGGGCTTGCCCTGCGAGTACGTGGCAGTGCAGGGCGAAGATGGCCAGCATTTCGATGCGGTGATCGTGAGCGCGCAATTTGTCGGCAAGAACATGGTGCAGCAGCACCAACTCGTATACAAGGCGCTGGGGGAGAGGATGCGGTCCGAAATCCACGCCCTTTCCATGCGCACATTTACGCCCGAGGCTTGGGCGGCTACAGAAAATTGAGAGGTAAACAAAACATGGACGTACAGGAAAAAATACGCAATCAGGTCACCGGCAATCCGGTGGTGCTCTACATGAAGGGCTCGCCGCAGTTTCCGCAATGCGGTTTTTCCAGCGTGGCGGCACAAATCCTGAAGGCCTGCGGGGTCACGGATTATGTCGCGGTGGATGTGCTGGCGGACCCTGAAGTTCGCGAGGGCATCAAGGCTTACTCCAACTGGCCGACGATTCCGCAGCTTTATATCAAGGGTGAGTTCATCGGCGGTGCAGACATCATGCGCGAGATGTATCAGAACGGCGAATTGCAGAAGTTGCTAGAGGCCTGATTTGGATAAGTTAGTGATACAGGGCGGTCAGACGCTCAACGGTGAAGTCCGGATTTCCGGTGCCAAAAACGCTGCATTGCCCATTCTTTGCGCAGCACTGCTCACGGCTGAGCCGTTGACGCTGACCAACGTGCCGGCGCTGCACGATATCCAGACCATGCTCAGGCTGCTGGAACAGATGGGCGTCAAGGTGGCGCAGGACGGCGATACGGTGACGCTGGATGCCTCCGGTCTCGATAATCCGACCGCGCCGTATGAGATGGTCAAGACCATGCGGGCTTCCGTGCTGGTGTTGGGTCCTTTGGTCGCCCGCTGCGGCGAGGCGCATGTCAGCCTACCCGGCGGCTGCGCCATTGGTGCGCGCCCGGTCGACCAGCACATCAAGGGTTTGCAGTCGATGGGAGCCGAAATCAAGGTTGAGCACGGCTACGTCAATGCCCGAGTCGGCAAGTTGAAGGGCGCGCGGCTGTTCACCGATATGGTGACGGTCACCGGCACCGAAAACCTGATGATGGCCGCCTGCCTGGCCGACGGCGAAACGGTGATCGAAAACGCCGCGCGCGAGCCGGAAGTGGTTGATCTTGCGCAATGCCTGGTAGCCATGGGCGCCCAGATCAGCGGTGCGGGTACGGATGTGATCCGCATTCGCGGCGTGGCGAAACTGCATGGCGCAACGCACCGTATCATGCCAGACCGTATCGAGACCGGCACTTATCTTTGCGCCGCGGCGGTCACCGGCGGGACGGTGCGTCTGACCGGTACATCGATGGGGTATCTGGACGCGGTGGTGGACAAGCTGATGGACGCCGGTTGCGAGATCATCGGTGAAAAGTCGCCACAGTTCGAGGCAATTACCCTGCGTGCGCCGAAAAAGCTCAATGCAGTCTCTATCCGCACCGCACCGTATCCGGCTTTTCCGACCGACATGCAGGCGCAATTCATGGCGATCAATACCGTGGCCGAAGGCACGGCGATCATACGCGAGACCATTTTTGAAAACCGTTTCATGCATGCGGTGGAACTGCAGCGTCTGGGCGCGGACATCAAGATCGACGGCAATTCTGCCGTGGTGCGGGGGGTCGCCCGGCTGGAAGGTGCGACCGTGATGGCGACCGACCTGCGTGCTTCTGCCGGTCTGGTGCTGGCTGGTCTTATCGCCGATGGCGAAACGACCATCGAGCGAATCTACCATCTTGACCGTGGTTACGAGCGTCTCGAAGAAAAATTGATGCAATTGGGTGCGCAGATCAGGCGCGCAAGATAATCCTCACTCATAAAGTGATCCTATGATTACCATCGCTCTATCCAAGGGACGTATTTTCGAAGAAACCACGCCGTTGCTGGCGGCAGCCGGCATCACGCCCGCCGAGGATCCGGATTCTTCGCGCAAACTCATCATCGGCACCAACCGCGAGGATGTGCGACTGCTCATCGTGCGTGCCACCGATGTGCCGACGTACGTGCAGAACGGCGGCGCAGATATGGGTATCGCCGGCAAGGACGTGCTGGTCGAGCACGGTGGCGAGGGGTTGTATCAGCCACTGGACCTGAATATTGCCAAGTGCAAGATGATGGTGGCCGTGCGGGATGACTTTGATTACACCGGTGCCGCGCGCCGCGGGGCGCGCCTCAAGGTGGCGACCAAGTACGTAAAGATTGCCCGCGAGCATTTTGCCGAAAAGGGCATGCACGTCGATCTCATCAAGCTCTATGGCTCGATGGAGTTGGCGCCGCTGGTCGGCCTGGCGGATGCGATCGTCGATCTGGTCAGCACCGGCGGCACCTTGCGTGCCAATCACCTGGTGGCGGTGGAAGAGATCATGCCCATCAGTTCTCGTCTGGTGGTGAACCAGGCATCGCTCAAACTCAAGCGGCCACAAATTCAACCTATTATTGACGCTTTTGCCGCAGTCGTTGCGGAAGGGAAATAACTATGCTCAAAATCAGACGCTATAACACTGCTGACGCTACTTTTGATGCTTCGCTGCACCAGTTGCTGGCGTTTGAAGGCGCGCAGGACGACAAGGTTGACGC
>DAIDAS010000371.1 GCA_027310505.1 bacterium | reverse complement strand
GAGCCTGTCAGATTTTTTGTGTGAAAGAAGTCATACGATAAACTTAATCCTTGGAAAGGATACGTATGACAGACTTCGACAAAGCCGCTCTCGACAAATTGCTGGAAGGGGTAGACCCCAACAATCCGCAATCGATGTTTACCGACGCAGGGCTGTTTGGACAACTCAAAAAAGCGCTGGCAGAACGCATGCTTCAAGCCGAGCTCACCCATCATCTGGCGCAGCAGCGGCAAGCGCCCGAACCGATCCGTAACCACAAGAACGGCAGCAGCAAGAAATCGGTGCTGGCGGCAGAAACCAAGCTTGATCTGGTGATTCCGCGTGACCGCGACGGCAGCTTTGAGCCGCAACTGATCGCCAAACATCAGAGGCGCTTGCCCGGCTTCGACGACCGGGTGATTTCACTCTACGCCCGCGGTTTGCCGGTACGTGAAATTCAGGGCCATCTGACCGAACTGTACGGGCTGACCGTATCGCCCGACCTGATTTCCACCATCACCGGCGAAGTGATGGAAGAAGTCACCGAATGGCAAAACCGGCCGCTCGAGCCGATGTATCCGCTGGTGTTCTTCGATGCCTTGCGCGTCAAGATTCGTGACGAAGGCACCGTCAAAAACAAGGCGGTGTACCTGGCGCTGGGCATACGGCCGGACGGCACCAAGGAAATCCTGGGCATCTGGATCGAGCAAACGGAAGGCGCCAAGCCTGTCCTGAGCCTGACGAAGGGTTCTGGCTGCGCGTGATGACGGAACTCAAGAACCGCGGTCTGGAAGACATTCTGGTGGCGGTGGTTGACGGCCTGAAGGGCTTCCCCGAAGCCATCAATGCGGTCTTTGCGCAGACGCAAATCCAGACCTGCATCGTCCACCTCATCCGTAATAGCCTCGATTTCGTCGGCTGGAAAGATCGCAAGCTGGTGGCAGCGGCACTCAAGACTATTTACCGCGCCACCACGGAGGATGAGGCGATGCAGGCGCTTGACGCGTTTGCCGCCGGCCCGTGGGGACTCAAATATCCGCCGATCACGGCGATGTGGCGGCGTCAGTGGCAGCAAGTCATTCCGTTCTTTGCCTATCCGCTGGCGGTACGGCGCATCATGTACACCACCAATGCGATCGAAAGTTTGAACATGCAGGTTCGCAAGGTGATCAAGAATCGCGGCCATTTCCCCAACGATGACGCCGCGACCAAATTGATTTGGCTGGCCTTGCGCAACATTACCAAAGACTGGAAAATGCCACCGGTCACTTGGCGTGCCGCGAAAACGCAATTTGCTATTTTATTTGCCGAGCGCTTTACGGCATACTTGTGACAAGACCGTAAAATTCACCCGTGACTTCGGACACACAAAATTCCTGACACTCCCGCACAGGCATGTTCATTGCGTCCACCGACGCCATCAAATCGTCCTTTGCTTGTTTCAGTTCCTTTTCCTCACGACTACGTTGCCGCTTTTTGCTTTCGCTTATGTTGCGCTTTCCAGCTGCACGAATGCTGGGTGTCGTTTCGTCGAATCGTTTCGCGGCGTTCTCAATGACCTTCATCTGACGCTTGCTTAGATAGTTGTTGCTTCTCCGCTCGAGCTTTTGTTCCGTTACGCTCATGCGTTCGTAAGGGATGAACTCCTCTATATCTTCCCAATCCATGGCTTCATATTTACGTTCGCTCTGTCGCTTCATCGGGATAGCCACAAGCGAAGCATCTGGACCTATCCAATAAAGAACGCGTCGTATAGGGTCATGGCGGACGGTGATTCTGGGAGATTTACCGGTTTTATGGACGTGCTGCCTGTATGCCATTATTTCGGGGCACTGGAACCAGGCCTTCTTGTATTCGATGCCGGACGCTTGCAATGACACTTCCATGGTACGCAAGAGTGCAACGTAGACATCTTGTTGTGGAATTGTTCGTCGATATGTGCCGACAGAATTCACTAGACCCCACTCGAAAATGGCTGCCGGGTTGGGTGCTACACCGTCTTTTAGCATTGCTGCAGTTCTGAGATGAGAGGCATCCATGAACTGGTTATGTTCGACGATTGCTGCAACTATGCAGTCATTGAGCTCTTGGCTGGTAGGCAACGGTCCATCCAGAGACTTCTTTGCTTTATCTTTGTCTCGAATCCGTTGAGTTCGGTGAGTTCCACCTGGAAGACTCGCAAGTCGCTTCTGCAAAATTCCTTGCACATTCTCGACT
>DAIDAS010000347.1 GCA_027310505.1 bacterium | reverse complement strand
ACGTGGTACTGCTGATCGACACCTACGATACCGAGGCGGCGGCGCATAAGGTGGTAGCGCTGGGCCGCGAGTTGGTGGAGAAAGGGGTCGTGATCAAGGGGGTGCGCCTCGATAGCGGCGATATCGGGGAACTGGCACATCGGGTACGGCGCATCCTTGATGACGGCAGCCTGCTTGCTACCACGATTTTCGCCAGCGGCGACCTCGACGAGTACCACCTGCGCGACCTGCTTGCCCAAGGGGCGCCGATCGATGGCTTTGGGGTCGGCACGCGACTGGATACCTCTGCGGATATGCCTTATCTCGACTGCGCTTACAAGCTGCAGGAGTATGCCGGGATTCCGCGGCGCAAGCGCTCGCAGGGCAAGGCGACCTGGCCCGGAAAAAAACAGGTCTGGCGCCATTACGACGATGGCTGCATGATCGGCGACACCGTCAGCCTGAAAGTCGATCTCCAGCCGGGCGAGCCGTTGCTGGTACCGGTGATGCGCAACGGACGGAGATTGCTACCGCAGCCCACGCTGGCAGAGGTGCGCAGCCATGCCGCGCGCAACTTGCGTCTGTTGCCTGAATCGCTCACGATGCTGGAAGACGACAGGCATTATCCGGTGGAAATCTCACCAGCGTTGCATCAACTGGCCGATATGGTTGATGCCGGACAGGAACGAAAGGAGCCAATTTGCTGATCGGGGTCCCCAGGGAAATCAAGATCCATGAATACCGGGTCGGCCTGACGCCGCTGTCGGTGCACGAAGCCGTCGTGCATGGTCACCAGGTGCTGGTCGAACGCGCTGCGGGAGCTGGTATCGGTGCCAGCGACGCGGATTACATGGCGGCAGGTGCCACAGTGGCCGACAGTGCGGAAGAAGTATTCGCGCGGGCCGAGATGGTGGTCAAGGTCAAGGAGCCACAGGCGCATGAGCGCAAATGGCTGCGCGAAGGGCAGGTGCTGTTCACCTATCTGCACCTGGCGCCGGATCCGGAGCAGTGCCGCGACCTGGTTGCCAGCGGTGCGGTTTGCATCGCCTATGAAACCGTGACCCAGCCTGGCGGTGGCCTGCCGCTGCTGGCACCGATGTCCGAAGTCGCCGGGCGCATGTCGATTCAGGTCGGCGCCCGTTACCTGGAAAAATCCCAGGGCGGCCGCGGCATCCTGCTGGGTGGCATGACAGGCGTAGCCCCGGCCAGGGTGTTGATTCTGGGGGCGGGCATGGTCGGTTTCAATGCCGCGCAGATCGCTGTCGGCAACCGCGCCGAGGTCATCGTGCTCGACAGCAACATCGAGGCACTGCGCCGCATCGAAAGGCATATCGGCGCGCAAGTGATTACGCTCTATTCGAGCCGCTCGCATATCCTGGAACAGGTGCCACAGGCTGATCTCGTCGTCGGTTGCGCCCTGGTGCCGGGCGGGGTGGCGCCCAAGCTGGTGAGCCGTGAGCTGGTCGGACGGATGAAGCCGGGAGCGGTGATCGTGGATGTTTCCATCGATCAGGGCGGCTGCTTCGAGACTTCGCGCCCGACCACGCATGCCGAACCGACCTATGTCGTGGACGGGGTGGTGCATTATTGCGTGGCCAACATGCCTGGCGCGGTGCCGCACACCTCGACCCATGCACTCAACAACGTGACCCTGCCGTTCGTGCTGCAGCTCGCCGACAAGGGCTGGCAAAAAGCCCTGCGCGAAAACATGCACCTGCGGGATGGCCTGAACGTGTGCCGTGGCCGGGTGACTTATCGCGAAGTCGCCGATGCGCTCGGATATGCTTTCGAGGATCCGGTGAAGCTGCTTGGCACCTGATTGCCGGCGGTAGTTGTATCGTGGGGAACGTGACGACATACCAATAAGAAAGGGGATCGGCATGAGTGGCATCAAGCCTTTGGCGCCGGGGCAGTTGCGGCGTTACTGCGATGAAGCAAAATTCACTTTTGGGACGACTGCCGAGCTCGACGACCTGACCGAGTTCATCGGGCAGGCGCGTGCCATCGGTGCGGCCCAATTCGGCATCGGCATGCAGCGCGGGGGCTACAATCTTTACGTGATGGGCCCGAGCGGCAGCGGCAAGCGTACGCTGATGCGCCAGCTGCTCGAACGGCAACTGGCCGGTGCCGTGCATCCTTCGGACTGGTGCTACGTCAATAACTTTTCGCAGCCGCACAAACCGCGCGCCATTCAGTTGCCCGCCGGCATGGGCAGCAAGCTGCGTAACGAGATGCAGCAACTGGTGGAGGAATTGCGCGCGACCATCCCGGCCGTGTTCGAGGGCGAGGAGTATCGCCGCCGCCTGGGCCAGATCAACGATGAATTCGGCGAGCGCCAGGCCAAGGCATTTGCCGAAGTCGGCGATGCCGCAGGCCAGCGTAACATCGCCCTGTTGCGTACCCCGAACGGTTTTTCCTTTGCGCCTGCCAAAAAGGGCGAAGTCATCAGCCCGGAGGAATTTGCCAAGCTGTCGGCGAAAGAGCAGGAGCGCATCGAACACGACACTGAAATGTTGCAGGATATGCTGGAGAAGGTGATCCACCAGGTGCCACGCTGGCGGCGGGAGCGCATGGAGCGGGTGCGCAAGCTCAACGAAGAGGCTGTGCTGTTCGCCGTCGGCCACCTGATCGACGCGCTGCGCGACGAATACGCCGATTTCCCTGTGGTGCGGACTTACCTGAACGAGGTGCAGCAGAACATCATCGAGAGCATCGATGATTTCCGCCGCACCAAAGAAGATCAGCCTTCGCCGGCCATGTTGCTGATGGCGCCGGAGAGCGGCGATTTCAACCGCTTTCGCGTCAATCTGCTGGTCGATCATGGCGATGGGCAGGCCATGCCCATCATCGATGAAGAGCACCCCACCTACCAGAACCTGATCGGGCGCGTGGAACATCTGTCGCAGTTCGGCACGCTGGTGACCAACTTCCTGCAGATCAAGCCTGGCGCGCTGCATCTCGCCAATGGCGGCTATCTGCTGCTGGATGCGATCAAGCTGCTCTCCCAGCCTTTTTCGTGGGAGGCGCTGAAGCGCGCGCTCTCGACC
>DAIDAS010000338.1 GCA_027310505.1 bacterium | reverse complement strand
CCCGTAGCCAGTTCGGCTCTTGGCATCAGGTCATCAAGTTCGAAACGGGCGCGTACCTGCTTGATACGCTCACTGACGGGCTCGCTTCTGGCCACTTGAAAAAGCAGATCACGCATCAGGGAATTGGTCGGCCGTGAAGTGCCTTCCACCAGATAGCGCAACTGCTGATCCAGACGGCGGAAAATGCGAATAGCCTGCAAACCGGCTTTTGTACCGCCTTGTGCGATCGCATCCAGCGTTGCGCCAGCCACCCACCACAAGGTCTTGTTCATGGGCAGACGCTGGGACTGGGCAACGGCATCCACCACCGTACGCATTTCCGCAATGGGTTCGGATGTCCCGTCGCGCAGCCAGTTCAATAAAGCGCGCTGAAAACTCCGACGTTGCTGGGCAAGGTAGCCAAGCAGTGTCGCATCGTCCATTTCCACAAATGGAATATCCGATGGAGCGCGAGTATCGGTGTCCGGAAAAAAGAGTGCGCTTTCATCAGGTGGCTCCTTGCCCTGCACGCTCTCCAGTGCTGAAAGGGCCGGAAATAAATGCAGCGGAATATCAGGCGCGCCATTCACCAAGTCATCGAGATAGGCGGATAATGTCCTGACACCATTGGAAAATACAGCGATGACTTCTTCGCTGGCCTGAAGCTCTTGTTTGCCAAGCTCATCGGCCATCGCCTCCAGTTCCTGGCAAAAATACCTGGCGCCTTCAAGGCCGACCATATCGAGGGCACCATTGACCTGGTGCAGGTGGGTCAACATGAAACGTATCGGCGATATATCCTCGGGGCGTTCCCGATATTTCACCGCCAGATCCAGTACGCTGGCAAGCGCCTGGTCAATTTCACCCTTGACCCAAGTCAACGGACCAAGATCGAAATCATCCCGGCTCATGTCAATGACTCCCCTTTTGCATGATGCTCATGAATGCGACATCAAGTCGAATATGCTTAACAAATACACTGAAGACGCTCCATTCCGGGCATGACGATCAGCTCACCTTGAAGCCGGCCACAGAGGCCCGCAATTCTTCAGCCAGCGCGGTCAACTGGCCGACGGACTGTGATGTCAACCGGGTACCTTCAGTCGTCTGGGTCGTAATTTGCTGAATGTCCTGCATGTTGCTTTGCGCCTTGGCGGCCATTTCGGTCTGTGCAGCGGTAGATTTCGAGATGGCCTCGATCAAGCGAGCCAGGTTATTTGTCACAGACTCGATTTCATGCAGCGCTTGGCCGGCGGCGTCGGATAGCTTGGCCCCTTCGACCACGCCTGCCGTACTGTTTTCCATGGCGGTCACCGCATTATTGGTGTCCGTCTGAATGGTCTTCACAATCACGCTGATCTGCTTGGTTGCTTCGGAAGAGCGCTCAGCCAGCCGCTGCACTTCTTCTGCAACGACCGTGAAACCACGACCGGCCTCTCCGGCAGATGCTGCCTGAATTGCTGCGTTCAACGCCAGAATATTGGTTTGTTCAGTAATATCGGAAATCAGTTCCACGATTTCACCGATCTCCTGGGAGCTTTCGCCCAGGCGCTTGATTCGCTTGGAAGTCTCCTGGATCTGGGTACGAATGTCATTCATACCGGTAATCGTGTTCTGCACGGCCTGCGATCCCTGGGTTGCAGCCACAAGAGACCGTTGCGCCACGTCGGCAGCCTGGCTGGCGTTGCTGGACACTTCCAGGATGGAACTGGCCATTTGCTCTACGGCGTCGCCCGTTTCCTTAATCTGCACTGATTGCTTTTGCGCCGCCTGCAACAGTTGGTTGGAGGTTCCCTGCGCCTGGGCAGTCGCGGTATTCACCTGCTCGGTCGCCCGGTTGATTTCCTCGACCAGTTCGCGCAGGCTGGCAATGGTGTAGTTAATGGAGTCGGCAATGGCACCGGTGATACTCTCCGTCACTTCGGCGTTTACGGTCAGGTCACCGTCAGCCAGGTCGCCCATTTCGTCCAGCAAGTGCAGAATGGCTTCCTGGTTGCGCAGGTTGGCTTCTTCGATTTCGGAAGCGCGCGCACGGGCCTCGGCAGATTGGCGGTTCGAGTTCATCACGATCAGGATCAGTGTCAGCAGGCCGGCGGCAAACGCAATGCCGAACCAGACAGTTGCCTGACTGCCCACACCGTGCTGTTCAACCACATCGTGGGAAATTGCCAGGATTTCATCGCCCAGCCTGGCAAGCCTTTCACCGGCAGCAGCACTCATATCGGTCTTGGCGACAATGGGGGCAGCCTGCTGACGGAGCTGTTCCCACGCGGAATTCAACTTTTCCATTTGCCCGGAAGGAACGCCTCCCATCATGGACAGGAATCCGCCGGAAGCTTCCTGCATCGAAGCCAGCCCTTGGTTCACCCGCGACTCGGACGCCTTGATGCGGCTCGTCGCGGCAGTATCTCCCTGACCGGCAAGTAGTGCGTCACGCGTAGTCTGCTGCACGAACACCTGCACATCCCCCACGGCAAGCGCGAAGGCGGCATCACGCTGCAATTGCAGCACGCCCATGACCCCGGAAATGGTCAGCAGCACAAAAGAAATCATGACGAAAGTCGGCAATCGCCCCTGGTTTCCCAGACCTCCGAATGCGTCAGCTGAAGATTTGCCGGTACCAAATTTCAGCCCCTTCAACTTTGAGATGAAAGCGTCTGGAAGACTTTTCAACATTGCAAGATCTAACGCCATCTGAATTACTCCCGGTTTCTATATTGTTTTGTCTTAGTGCTATTGAATCGCTGCGCGAGCGGGTTTATGCCAATTCTGATTGAACCGACATCCAGCCTTTCAACTGGCAACTCATGCCGCCACCTGCATGAAACTCGTGTTGTTAAGCAATGCGGAAATTTCCATCTCACGCCACTCTCGCGCACTTGCATCGCTATAGATATTGACCTGCCAGGGTGCATCTTTCCTGGCGCTCTCCTTCAACTGCATATCCGAGATATTGCGCAGACCGAATAAACGGTCGATAACGAATGCCGCATTGACGCCGAATCGCCCTCCGGCCAGCAGCAATCGGCTTTCCATCCCCAACCGGGCCGGGCGACCGCCAAAAAATGCTGACAGATCAGTCACCGCATAGAGATTGCCGCGGACATTGGTCATCCCCATGAACCATGGACGTGTCAGCGGCACCTTGTGAATTTCCGGCACCGGCAGCACCTCCCCCACATCGGTCAGGGAAAGCAGCCACGCATCATCCCCGATCTGCACCCCCAGGCGCGAAGTCGTCACTGCACCCTGGCTCTGCTCCAGCGCCTTGAGCCTGGACAGAATGTTTTCCTGATACTCCTGAAGATTCAGTCGCCTAGCCATTCACTTCATCCAGAGCACGAATCTTCGCCAGCAATTCTTCAGGAGAAACCGGCTTTGCAACACAGTCTTTTGCGCCTTGGCGCAGCGCCCACACCCTGTCGGTCAACTGCGCTTTGCCCGTACACACGATGACAGGAATGTGTTCGGTATCCGGATTATGCGTAATCGCCCGCGTCGTCTGGAATCCATTGATACCGGGCATGAGTACGTCCATGAGGATCATGTCGGGCTTCTCGCGAGTCAGGTATTCCAGACATGCCTCCCCACTGTCGACATTGGATACCTCGAACCCCGCCCCTTTCAGGATATCGCTGAGATAAAAGCTGTCAGTCGCGGAGTCGTCTACCACTAGAATTTTTTTAATGGCCATCTGTTGATTCGCTACTTTGGTTTGTGGGCGTAGGTTCTGACCGCATCGAGCAGGCTTTCCTGCGTAAAAGGCTTGGTCAGATACTGATCCGAGCCCACCATGCGTCCACGGGCACGGTCAAACAGGCCGTCCTTGCTTGAGAGCATGATCACGGGAGTTGCCCCGAAACGGGAGTTTTTCTTGATGAGCGCGCAGGTCTGATAGCCATCCAGACGCGGCATCATGATATCGACAAAAATGACACTGGGCTGATGGTCAGCGATTTTCGACAAGGCGTCGAAACCGTCTTCGGCGAGGATGACATGACATCCTGCCTGGGTGAGGAATATCTCGGCGCTGCGACGGATGGTGTTGCTATCATCAATAACCATCACCTTGATTCCCGTCAGATCAGCAGCCTCGCCCACCTTACTCACCCCTTGGTCATGTTGTAGTCCGGGCACTCTTGCGGCGACCGGCGCGTATTTTACTTGCAGGGCCAGCAACAACCCTGCGCCATTCTATCCAGAGATTTCAGGAGTGCGCAACACTTGATTTCTTCATACCGGGGCTACAATGCAATTCAGTTGCAAACAGCCGGGCAAGTGCGGTTAAATACGAGGGGATTTAATAATCCGATTGCTGAATTTTCCTCCCTCGAACAGGGAGCTTTTACGTTTGGGATTTTTATAAACTATGCTTATCAAACAAGAATCCGTTACCGAGAAGATGGTGCTCAAGGATCTGCCATCTGCATCCCCTCTCCCGAATGCCAGCCTCGTTCTCGTATTTGGTTCTGTCAAGCGGTTCAACGATCCCAAACTTTCCGGCTTCCTGAAGGCGCGCTACCCAGCGGCCCAGATTGTCGGCTGCACCACCACCGGCGAAATCGGCGCCAACAGCGTACATGACGACACCCTGCAAATCACTGCGGTGTTCTGGGAGAAAACCGCGCAACGCGCAACGCATGTCAAGGTCAACGGCATGCAAAGCTCTTACGAAGCCGGCGAACAGCTGGCACGCCAACTGAAGTCCGACAGTCTAAAGGCGGTGCTGGCCTTCTCTGACGGCCTGAACGTCAACGGCTCTGAACTGCTGAAGGGTTTCCAGAGCGTGCTGGGCGACGTTCCCATCGTTGGCGGCATGGCCGGAGACAATGCCACATTCACCAAGACCATGCTGTTGTTCAACGATGTCATCTCGGACAACCTGGTGATCGCAATCGGCCTTTACGGCAACCACCTGCTGACAGCCAGTGGCGCGCTGGGTGGCTGGAAACCTTACGGGCCGCCGCGCAAGATTACCCGCTCCGTCAAGAACGTCATATATGAACTGGATGGCAAGCCCGCTCTGCCGATGTACAAAATGTACATCGGCGAACACTTTGCCAAAGGATTGCCGGCCACCGGCCTCAAGTTCCCGGTTGCCGTCATCGGCGAGGGCAAGGAAGTCGAAACCGTGCGTACCCTGGCCGCCATCGACCCGGCCAATAACAGCCTGACTTTCTTCGGGGACGTTCCGGAAGGTGAAACGATTCGCCTATGCCAGACCAATCACGATCGCCTGGTCGAAGGTGCGGCAGGCGCAGCCGGGATGGTGAACAACCTGCTCGACGCAGGGAAGCAGCATGGACAGGGTCTAGCAATCTGCGTCAGTTGCGTAGGCCGCAAGCTGGTAATGGGCGAGCAGATTTCGGATGAAGTGGATGCCGTACATACCATTCTTGGCCCCCAGAC
>DAIDAS010000321.1 GCA_027310505.1 bacterium | reverse complement strand
TACTTGAACATCAGGAACAGTTCGATGACCAGCAGCACGGTGTAGAACCCGAGGAACCCGGCCAGGCTGAAAACCAGGTCGCCCGATGAGAGTGATGAGCTGGATAAGCGGGTGGGCAGGATGCCGGAAATGGTCCACGGCTGCCGGCCGTATTCGGCGACAAACCAGCCCATCTCGCAAGCGATCCACGGTAGCGGAATAGCGAACACCGCCAGTTTGAGCAGCCAGGTCTGCTGCTCGATCTTTCGTCTTGCGGTGAAATAGAAAGCGGCGGCGAAGGTGAACAGGAATAGCAGGCCGAGCCCTACCATGACGCGGAACGTCCAGAACAGCGGGAACACTCGCGGGATGGTGTCGTTGGCCGCCTGCTTGATCTGTTCTTCGGATGCATCGGTCACGTTGGGGGTGTATTTTTTCAGCAGCAGGCCATAGCCCAAGTGATCCTTGTGCTGGTCGAAGGCTGATTGCGCGGCATGATCGCCGGATTTGAGCCTGGTCAGCGCATCGTAGGCCAGCATGCCGTCGCGGATGTGCTGTTCATTTTCCTTCTTCAGGTCGACGATGCCGGTGATGCGCTCGTCGGTGGAGCGCGTGGCAATCAGGCCGAGGGCCCAGGGGATTTTGACTGCGTAGTCGGTGCGCTCGGCTTCCTGGTTGGGCAGGCCGAACAGGGTGAAGGCGGCTGGCGGTTCTTCGGTATGCCATTCGGCTTCGATGGCGGCGAGCTTGACCTTCTGCACTTCGCCGGTGGTGTAGCCGGATTCATCCCCCAGGATGATGACGGAAAGTATGGATGCCAGGCCGAAACCGGAGGCGACCGCGATCGAGCGCAGCGCAAAGCCCACGTCGCGTTTCTTGAGCAGATACCAGGACGAGATGCCGAGGACGAACATGGCCGCAGTGACATAGCCGGCCGCCACGGTGTGCACGAATTTGACCTGTGCCACCGGGTTGAACAAGAGCGCGCCGAAGTTGGCCATTTCCATACGCATGGTTTCGATGTTGAATTCCGCGCCGACCGGGTTCTGCATCCAGCCGTTGGCGATCAGGATCCACAGCGCGGAGAGGTTGGAGCCGAGCGCGACGAGGAAAGTGACCAGCAGGTGTTTTTCTTTCGAGAGCTTTTCCCAGCCGAAGAAGAACATCCCGACGAAGGTGGATTCGAGGAAGAACGCCATCAGCCCCTCGATCGCCAGTGGCGCGCCGAAGATGTCGCCGACGTAGTGCGAGTAATACGCCCAGTTGGTGCCGAACTGGAATTCCATGGTGATGCCGGTGGTCACGCCCATGGCGAAGTTGATGCCGAACAGCTTGCCCCAGAAGCGCGTCATGTCCTTGTAGACCTGCTTGCCGGTCATGACGTAAACCGATTCCATGATGACCAGGATCCACGACAGGCCGAGCGTCAGCGGCACGAACAGGAAGTGATACAGCGCGGTGGCGCCGAACTGCAGGCGGGAAAGGTCGACGACTTCGGCGGAGGGTAACATATGGGAACCTATTCCAGTAGTAAACGAATGTGCGCCGGCCATGCATTGCGCGCATGGCTAGGCGAGAGCCGCGCGGTTTGGTCATTCCAAACGAGCGACGAGTAACAACGCCATGCGCGCAATGCATGGCCGGCCCGGAGGGTATGATCACAAAAGGGTGTCTGCGGCGTTACGAGTCTTGCGAATGCAACGGCCATTCGCTGCGCCCCGCGCCTTGCATCCATCCCTTTTGTGATCATACGCATCTTTCGTTTACTACTGGAATAGGTTCCAAATGCCTTATCGGTTCAGAATGATACGGGCAGTGTTTTCGGCCCATTGTTCGCGGGGCATGGGATTATCAAACCAGAGCGACCAGATCGCAAACAGCAATACGAGCTTGAGGACGAGCGCCAGCACGATCTCGCGCTTGAGGGAGCGGGGGCGTTGGCGGTGCGATGTCGTCAGCTTGAACATGCTGTCAGATTAGCAAACTTTCGGGGGGCTCGGTATGGCTAAACCAGTTCTCAGCCCTGATTTCTGGGAGGGCTCTTGGCGAGTTTTCGTTGCAGAGTGCGCCGATGCATATTGAGCGCGCGAGCCGTGGCCGAGATATTGCCGTCGTGTTCGCCAAGTACGCGCTGGATATGCTCCCATTCCAGCCGGTTCATCGTCAGCGGGGTGGGCGCCACCGGAATACTGGCATTGCCTTCCGCCTTGCTGAAGGCGGCGACGACTTCGTCCGCATCCACCGGCTTGGCCAGATAGTGCGTGGCGCCGAGCTTGATGGCTTCGACCGCGGTTGCGATGCCGGCATAACCGGTCAGCATCACGATACGGGTGGCCGGCTCGAGCGCATTCAGGTGCCGCACTAGTGCAAGGCCCGAGTCGCCGGGCATTTTCAGGTCGACCAGCGCGTATTCGGGTGGCTCTTCTTCGGCCAGCCGTGAGGCCGATTCCACGTCGTGCGCCACGGTCACCTCAAAGCCGCGCCGCCGCAGCGCCTTGGCCATGACCTCGCAGAAGGCGTTGTCGTCGTCTACCAGGAGCAGGCTTGGGCTGTCTGCCGGAGTGCTCATGTGTGATCCCCCAATATCAGGCCGGAAAGCGGCAGGTGGATGCGCGTGACGGCGCCACCCTGAGGGTGGTTTTCCAGCGTCACCGTGCCGCCAAATCGCCCCAGTATCACGCGTGCCAGATACAGCCCCAGCCCCATGCCGCGCTCTTCCTTGGTGGTGAAAAACGGGGTGCCGGCCTGTTGCGCGATTTCCGGCGTCAATCCAGAGCCGTTGTCGCGGATTTCCAGCCGGAGTTCGGTCCGATCCCATTCACCATGCAGCTGGATGTGTTCTGGCGATGCGTCGGCGGCATTGTCGAGCAAATTGACCAGTGCCTGCCCCAGCGTGCGGTCGGTCATGATGGCGGGGGCGGGCGATACGCCATGCAGGCTGCAATCGAAGCGGATGGCGGGGTGTGTGTCGCGCCAGCGCTCGATGAGTTGCTCGAGAAAGCCATCGAGCGCCATGCCATGGCCATCTTCGGTACGCGCCTGTCCGGCAGAGGCGGCGAGTGAGGAGAGGATATCCTTGCAGCGGTCGACCTGTGATCTGAAGAGCGCGAGGCTTTGCACCAGTTCTGGATGATCGGCGTATTCTTCGCTCAGTTCCTTGGACAACACCGCCATGGTGGCCAGCGGGGTGCCCAGTTCGTGCGCGGCCCCTGTCGCCAGGGAGCCCAGTGCGAGCATGCGCTCACTTTCAAGTGCATTTTCGCGTGCCTCGGCGATGAGATGGTCATATTCGCGCAGGGTGCGCCCCATGCGTTCGACAAAAAAGGCGATGACCCCCGCGCTCACCACGAAGCCAGCCCACATGCCCAGCAGGTGCACGCTGAAGCCGCTTTCGTGATGCATGTGCGTCATATGCATGTCTTCCATGCCGGCGCCGGACATGTCCATCTGCATCATCGGCAGCGGTTGATACCAGAACATCAGGGCGCTGTAGCAGGCCACGGCAAGCCCGGCGACAAACCAGGTGTGGCGCCAGGGTAATGCAACCGCGGCTACCGTGAGTGGCAGCAGATACATCCAGACGAAAGGGTTGGTGTAGCCGCCGGTGGCATAGAACAGGCCGGTGAGGATGGCCATGTCCAGCAGCAACTGCGTCAGCAACTCCAGATCGCCAACCCGGTTGGCGTAACCCAGTCGCCACCAGGTGCCGGCGTTCAGCGCCAGCATGAGTATGACTGCTCCCGCAACGGCAGCTACTGGCAACTGATCGCCGTAAATGCCGAAGGCTGCCCAGCCGGCCAGCGCCAGGACGGCTGCCATGACATTACGCAGCCAGAACATGCGTCGCAGATTCTTGAAAGCCGCGGGTTGCGGCAGGTTGGGAGTGTTGACCATGGGGATATTCTAGCGCAGAGGCCGGCTTCACCAGATGCGACATTTTGCCACGCGGCAACGTGCCGCATTCTCGCCATCCGGTAACTGGCCTAGAATCCGCGACATCTGATTATCCGTTGAAGGAAATGTCATGCATGTCAGGATCGCGGCGCTTCTGGCATCGGTGTTTGCCGCACCGATGGCCTACGCCCATTGCGGTGGCGCATTTTGCGCCCTCAACACCAACTGGGACGTACAGGGCGTATGGGATAAACCCGGCATTAGACTCGATCTGCGCGCCGAATTCGTCGATCTGGATCAATTGCGGCAAGGTTCTAACAAGGTAGGGCCGGCGGGGGTGCCGGATACGCACGATGAAGTGCGCACCATCAACCGCAATTTCGTCGGGACGCTGGATTACAGCTTTAACCCGGATTGGGGTGTGACGT
>DAIDAS010000304.1 GCA_027310505.1 bacterium | reverse complement strand
GCTTTGCACTATTGCTCGGGGCGATGGGTATCGCCATCCTGACCGGTGGCGACAAGTGGCTGGAAGCGCAGATTCTGAATTGACT
This sequence comes from bacterium, assembly GCA_027310505.1. GTDB lineage: Bacteria > Pseudomonadota > Gammaproteobacteria > Burkholderiales > Methylophilaceae > CAIJXJ01. Next base: position 2,605 of record DAIDAS010000304.1, on the reverse strand, counting down.
GCCGGACGCATGGGTCAACCTTACCGTGGGTATTTAAAAGAATAATTTCAGTCCAGTGTAACAACTCGAAACGTTTGAGCGACTACATCATCAGCTCAGGCTGATATGGTCCAAAAAATCTTGTCTAGCCTGGCGTGTTGTACCTTGCGATCCATCCTTTAACCTGTTTTCTGGAGTTTTTAATGAAAAAATCAATGCTGAAATTGTCGATTGCCGCTCTGACCGCCGCCACCTTCTCCCTGCCAGCCGCTGCAGCAGACGATACGCCTGCCGGCGCCAAGTGCGGTGCCAAATGCGCACCAGCCAAAGTGGTTAAAAAGAGCAAGAAAAGCAAGCATGCTGCAAAGTGCGGTGCGAAATGCGCTGCAAAATGCGCACCGAAATGTGCTCCCAAGTGCGCACCGAAGTGCGGCGCAAAGTAAGCTCATCGGCACAGGAAAGACGCCGGGAGCCGTACCAGACCGGCGTCTTTTCATCCGGCCAATCAGCCAACATGAATAGCAAAGACCTGGGCGCAGCGATGGGACATCCGACACCGCAACAGACCAGCCACATGCAATCTGCCGCTGAAGCCATGCTCGCATGTTATGCCGAGTTGGCAGCCGACAGATTGCATCTGCTGTCCGAAATTCTCGATGACAGCGTACCCCGTCAGTGGGCGCATTATCCCGATGACGACGTGATCGATCATGCCAGCGGATACCAGTTTTTTTATCATTCGCATTCACCCGAAGATCGCGATGCGTCGGCCGAACATGGCCATTTTCACGTATTCGCTCGCCTGGATAGACATGGGGACAGTATCGATTTGGTCGCCGAACGGGATTTTCTGGAACGTTTGAATGAAAAGCGGCCGGCAGATGCCAACACGATCCATCTGTTGTGCGTGGCACTCGATGCCAAGGGTGTTCCCACGACATTGTTTACCGTCAACCGCTGGGTGACCGGCGGCCATTTTCTTGGCGCAGAATCGACGCTGCGCTTGCTGTCAGGATTCTCCGTGCATACGCTGCATGCGCCGCGGATCGGAAAATGGCTGACAGCATTGCTGGTTTTGTTCCGGCCGCAAATTGAACACCTCTTGATGGAACGCGACAAGACCCTGCTGGGACTTGCGGCAAAACGACAGAAAACAGGACGGAAATCAGGCTTGCTCGACGATGAGACGGTCGAAATGTTGTCGTCCGTTCCGATTGATATCGATCTGCAAATTACCAGTCTTGTTCAATGACGGGAATGAAACGGATTCGTATCAAATACACGATTCCTGTTGGGCGAGTGTAATAAATCCAAACGCCGCAACGACTGATTTATCACACTATTACAATCCAATCGAGGATAAAAGCATGAGCGAATTTCAAGGTTTTTTCTTCTGGGGCTTTCTGATTGTCTTCGGTCTCGTGATGTACGGGCTTGCGCCGCGCTCGAATGATGAAGCCAGCTTCTTCGGCGGATCGGATGCGCGGGGACAACCGCCATCGGAGCGCGCACTGATGTTGAGCATCTTTATCAGCTGGATCTTCGCCAAGTCGGTCACCAACGCAGCCAACCTCGGTGCCACGTATGGCGTGGTTGGCGGTCTCGCTTATGCGACGTACTGGCTATCGATCCCGGTCGCCGGCTTCGTCATCTACCGGCTGCGTACGCGCGAGGGTGCGACCGGCATGGTGTCCTTCCTGATCGGTAAGTATGGCCGGGGAGCGGCGATCGCTTTTTCGTTGGCGATCCTGATCCGATTGTTCAACGAAGTGTGGAGCAATACCGCCGTGGTCGGCGGCTACTATGGCGCCAGCGGCTCAGGTGCGTTCATCGGCTCGGCGCTACTGTTCACCGCAGCGGTGCTGTTTTACAGCCTGAAGGGCGGGCTGCGCAGTTCGATCTTCAGCGACGTGATACAGGCGGTCGTGTTCATCCTTTTTCTCGGCCTGGTGCTGGCTTGGGTACTGCCGGGCGACTCGCCACGAGCGCTGCTTTCTCAGGGCAACTTCGCGCTCGATTCTGGCGCCGACCTGATGCTAGTTGCTTTGCTGCAGTCGTTGTCTTATCCATTCCACGATCCGGTGCTGACCGACCGCGGCTTCATCACGCGTGAGAAGACCATGCTGCGTGCCTTCATCGTGGCAGGCGTGCTTGGCTTCATCGCCATCTTCGCGTTCAGCCTAGTGGGAGTGCATGCACGTTTGCAGGACCTGGCGCCCAGCGGCAATGTCCCGGCCTCGGTGGCGCGTGGCCTTGGATTTGCCGGATTCTTTGCGATGATCGTCGTGATGGTGAGCTCAGCCGGTTCGACACTGGACTCTACCTTCACGTCGCTGTTCAAGCTCGTCGCACGCGAGTTGCCGCTGCTGGCCGGCCGCTTGCCTTCTTCGAGGGCAATGACGGTAGGTGCGCTGACGATGGTCGTATTCGCCCTGTTGGGCAATCTGCCGATGGTCGCCGGCACCAGCATCCTCAAGGCGACGACGATCAGCGGCACCATGGTAATGGGGCTGGCGCCAATCTTTCTGTTTTCCGGGCGCGTCGGATATTCGCCATGGTCGTTCCATCTGGCATTTTGGACTGGCATCGGTCTGGGCTTGCTGGAAGCGTTCGGCCTGATCCCGCA
>DAIDAS010000301.1 GCA_027310505.1 bacterium | reverse complement strand
TCTTTGCACTGATGCCGTGGTATAGCAAGAACGACAAGACCAAACCCGTACCGGAAAGGGTGACAGGGTAATGAAAAAGCTGATTCTCATTCTGAGTTTGCTGCTGCCGGTTGTGGCAACAGCAAACGAAGGGCCGCAACTCGACAAGGCGCCTATCAACGCTGCCAACCAGGCTTCGTTGCAGCGCGGTGCCAAGGTGTTCGTCAACTACTGCCTGAACTGCCATAGTGCGGCTTCCATGCGTTACAACCGTCTGCACGACATTGGTCTGACCGATGAGCAGATCAAGTCCAACCTGCTGTTCGCCGGCGAAAAGGTTGGCGAGCCGATGACGGTGGCGATGAACAAGAAAGAGGCCAAGACCTGGTTTGGGGCAACGCCGCCCGATCTGTCCGTCATCGCGCGTTCACGTGGCGCTGACTGGCTGTACACCTATCTGCGTGGTTTCTATCGCGACGATACGCGTCCGACCGGCTGGAACAACGTTGCATTCGACAAGGTCGGCATGCCGCACGTGCTCTGGCAGTTGCAGGGTGAGCAGCGTTTGAAGGTCGAAGAGACTGTCGACGCGCACGGCAACAAGGTTGAGTCGCATGCGCTGGTGCTGACCAAGCCGGGCAAGCTGTCTCCGGGCGAATACGACATGATGGTGGCCGATCTGGTTAATTATCTGGTGTTCATGGGGGAGCCTGCCAAGACGCAGCGTATGCAGCTGGGTCTGATCGTGCTGCTGTTCCTCGGATTCTTCTTCGTGGTTGCGCGTGCGCTCAAGAAAGAATTCTGGAAAGACATACATTGATGTAAACCGCAGCGGGAGGTTCCGGCTTGCCGGAGCCTCCCGTATTGCTTTGGGGGTCTAAAATTATGATGACACTATATTCCGGGACAACCTGTCCTTTCAGTCAACGCTGCCGTATCGTGCTGTTCGAAAAGGGCATGGATTTCCAGGTGATTGACGTTGACCTGACCAACAAGCCTGAAGATCTGGCTGTGATCAATCCGTACAATCGCGTGCCAGTGCTGGTCGAGCGCGAGTTGGTGCTGTACGAAGCCAATATCATCAACGAATACATCGATGAACGTTTTCCGCATCCGCAACTGATGCCGGCCGATCCAGTGATGCGTGCCCGTGCTCGACTGTTCCTTCACAATTTCGAAGACCAGCTGTTTGACCATATCGCTGATATCGAATCGGGTAATGCCAAAGTTGCCGACAAGGCGCGCGCCATCGTGCGCGACAACCTGACGCAGATCGCACCGATCTTCAACAAGCAGGAATACATGCTGGGGGATGAGTTTTCCATGCTGGACGTGGCGATCGCTCCGCTACTGTGGCGCCTGGAACACTATGGCATCGAGCTTCCCAAGCAGGCCGCGCCGTTGCTCAAGTATGCGGAACGCATTTTCTCGCGCCCGGCATACATTGAGGCCATGACCCCGTCCGAAAAGGCTATGCGACGCTGATGAGTGCCTCC
>DAIDAS010000424.1 GCA_027310505.1 bacterium | reverse complement strand
GGTGAGCATGGCGCCGCCAAGGTGTTCATGCAGCCGGCATCGGAAGGTACCGGGATTATTGCCGGTGGTGCGATGCGTGCAGTGTTTGAAGTGATGGGCGTGACCAATGTGCTGGCAAAGTGCATCGGCTCCACCAATCCTTACAACGTTGTGCGTGCCACGCTGAACGGTCTGAAATCCATGAATACACCTGCGGAAGTTGCTGCCAAGCGCGGCAAGTCCGTGGAAGATATCAGGGGCTAATCATGGCAAAAGCAAAAAAGGTTGAAGCGGCTACCGTCAAGGTGACGCTGGTAAAGAGCGTCATTGGACGCATTGATTCCCATCGCGCTTGTGTTCGCGGCTTGGGCTTGCGTCACCTGAACCATACCGTCGAAGTGCAGGACACTCCTGCCAACCGCGGCATGATCAACAAGGTGGGCTATCTTTTGAAGGTAGAGGGCTAAATGAAACTGAATACTATCAAGCCGGCGGAAGGTGCTAAGCACGCCAAGCGTCGCGTGGGTCGTGGCATCGGTTCTGGTCTGGGTAAGACTGCCGGTCGTGGTCACAAGGGTCAGAAGTCCCGTACTGGCGGCTTCCACAAGGTGGGTTTTGAAGGCGGCCAGATGCCGATCCAGCGTCGTTTGCCGAAGCGTGGCTTCGTCTCCCTGACCAAGGAAGACACCGCTCACGTTCGTACCAGCGAGTTGGTCGCGGTTGCTGCCGATACCATCGATATGCTGGCACTGAAGCAAGCTAATGTGATTCCGGCCACCGCACGTTCGGTCAAGGTTTACCTGTCTGGTGACGTGACCCGTGCAATCACCGTACAGGGTCTGCTGCTGAGCAAGGGTGCTCGTGCTGCAATCGAGGCTGCTGGCGGCAAAGTCGCTGAGTAATCGTTTTGGCTAACGAAAACTCATTCCTCGGGGCGGTCGGCAAAATGGGCGAGCTGAAAAGTCGCCTGTTGTTTGTCTTGGGTGCATTGGTGGTCTATCGCCTGGGCGCGCACATTCCCGTGCCCGGCATTGATCCCGATGCGCTGGCCAAGCTGTTCGAAACGCAGGGTGGCGGCATTCTGGGCATGTTCAACATGTTCTCGGGTGGCGCATTGTCGCGCTTTACCGTGTTTGCACTCGGAATCATGCCGTACATTTCTTCATCGATCATCATGCAATTGCTGACGGTGGTATCGCCCCAGCTGGAGCAGTTGAAGAAGGAAGGGGAAAGTGGTCGTCGTCAGATCACCAAATACACCCGTTACGGCACCGTGTTCCTGGCGCTGTTCCAGGCCTTGGGGATTTCGATTGCGCTTGAAGCGCAACCTGGGCTGGTTCTGGATCCGGGGCTGATGTTCCGGTTGACCACGGTGGTAACCTTGGTCAGCGGTACCATGTTCCTGATGTGGCTGGGAGAGCAGATCACTGAGCGTGGAATTGGTAATGGTATCTCCATCATCATTTTCTCGGGGATCGTGGCGGGCTTGCCCCGTGCGATCGGCGGCACTCTGGAATTGGCGCGCACTGGTGCGTTCTCAATCCCGCTGGTGTTCTTCCTGTTCGCTGCGGCGATTCTGGTGACTGCCTTTGTCGTCTTCGTGGAGCGTGGGCAGCGCAAGATTACCGTGAATTACGCCAAGCGGCAGGTGGGTCGTAAGGTGTTCGGTGGGCAGACGACACATCTTCCGCTGAAGCTGAATATGTCGGGCGTGATTCCGCCGATCTTTGCTTCGAGCATCATCCTGTTCCCAGCCACCCTGGCGGGCTGGTTCGGTAGCAGCGATCGTATGAGCTGGCTCAAGGATATCGGGTCGACCCTGTCGCCCGGTCAGCCGTTGTATGTGTTGTTGTATGCGGTAGCGATTGTGTTCTTCTGTTTTTTCTACACGGCGTTGGTATTCAACCCGAAAGAAACGGCGGACAACCTGAAGAAAAGCGGCGCGTTTGTTCCAGGTATCCGTCCTGGCGAGCAGACTGCAAAATACATTGACCGCATCATGGCGCGCCTGACCCTGGTTGGAGCGGCCTACATTACCGCAGTGTCCTTGCTGCCAGAGTTTTTGATCGTCAAGTTCAATGTACCGTTCTATTTTGGCGGCACATCGTTGCTGATCATTGTGGTGGTGACTATGGATTTCATGGCACAGGTGCAGTCTTATCTGATGTCGCATCAGTATGAGAGCCTGCTGAAAAAGGCCAACTTTAAGGGAAGTGCGGTTCTCCCGCGCTGATCAGACGAGATGGCAAAAGAAGATACGATCGAGATGCAGGGCGAGGTGTTGGAGAATCTTCCCAACGCCACATTCCGCGTCAAGCTGGAAAACGGTCATGTAGTGCTGGGTCATATCTCTGGAAAAATGCGTAAACATTACATACGCATCCTTCCCGGAGATAAGGTAACGGTTGAACTGACCCCTTATGATTTGTCGCGCGCGCGAATCACATTCCGCGCAAAATAGTTACAGAAGCGAGAGGTATGAAATGAGAGTTCGTGCATCGGTCAAGGCATTGTGCCGTAATTGCAAGGTGATCCGTCGCCGTGGTGTGGTGCGTATCATCTGTACTGACCCGCGCCATAAACAGCGTCAGGGCTAATTGCATAGCTGGCGCTTAGGTGTTAAAATCGCCGGCTTTTTTGAATCTGCCATTTTTGGAGTAAGTACATGGCTCGGATAGCAGGGGTAAATATCCCGAATCACAAGCATGCCGAAATCGCGTTGACCGCGATTTATGGCGTTGGTCGTAATACCGCAAAACAGATCTGTGCAGCTGCGGGCGTCATTGCGACGACCAAGGTCAAGGATCTCAATGATGCTGAAGTGGAAAAACTGCGTGACGAAGTCGCCAAGCTGAAGGTTGAAGGCGATCTGCGTCGTGAAGTCTCCATGAACATCAAGCGCTTGATGGATCTGGGGTGCTACCGTGGCGTTCGCCATCGTCGTGGCCTGCCGGTCCGTGGCCAGCGCACCAAAACCAATGCACGTACCCGTAAGGGTCCGGTCAAGCCGATCAAGGCATCCAAGTAAGGAATAATGCGACATGGCTAAAGCTAACGTACGCGTACGCAAGAAGGTCAAGAAGAATATTGCCGAGGGTATCGCCCACGTGCACGCTTCTTTTAATAACACCATCATCACCATTACCGACCGTCAGGGCAACGCATTGTCTTGGGCGACCTCGGGTGGTGCTGGCTTCAAGGGCTCCCGCAAGAGCACCCCATTTGCTGCTCAGGTGGCAGCTGAGGCCGCCGGCAAGGCTGCCCAGGAGTGCGGCGTGAAGAATCTGGAAGTGCGCATTACAGGTCCCGGCCCCGGCCGTGAATCCTCCGTGCGTGCACTCAATGCGGTGGGTTTCAAGATCACCAGCATTACCGACGTTACCCCGGTGCCGCATAACGGTTGCCGTCCGCCCAAAAAGCGTCGTATTTAATTTTCGGCGGAATATAGAAGGAGAATATCTTGGCTAGAAATCTTGATCCCAAGTGCCGTCAGTGCCGTCGAGAAGGCGAAAAGCTTTTCCTGAAGGGTGAGAAGTGCTTCACTGATAAGTGCGCGATCGAAAAGCGTAATTTTGCTCCTGGTCAGCATGGCCAGAAGCGCGCTCAACGTCTGTCTGACTATGGTGTCCAGTTGCGTGAAAAGCAAAAGGTTCGTCGTATTTATGGCGTTCTTGAAGGACAGTTCCGTGGTTACTACGCTGCGGCTGACCGCAAGAAGGGCATTACCGGCGAAAACCTGCTGCAATTGCTGGAATGCCGTCTGGATAACGTCACCTATCGTATGGGTATCGGCGCTTCCCGCACCGAGGCTCGTCAAATCGTGCGCCATAACAGCATCAAGGTGAACGGCAAGCGCGTGAACATTCCGTCTTTCCAAGTGAAGCCTGGTGATGTGATCGAGGTTGCTGAGCGCTCCAGACAGCAGTTGCGTATCAAGGGTGCCATGGAGGCTGCTGAGCAGCGTGGCTTCCCGGAATGGCTGGACGTGGATGTCAAGGCATTCAAGGGTACTTTCAAGGCCAAGCCGCAACGTGATGAACTGCCTGCCACCATCAACGAAAGCTTGGTGGTTGAGCTTTACTCCAAGTAATCGATAGGAAAATAAGCCATGCAAAGCAGTCCGACTGAATACCTGACGCCGCGAGTCGTCGATGTTGAGGTGATTTCCCCCGTGCGTGCACGGGTCACGCTCGAGCCGATGGAGCGTGGTTTCGGCTATACGCTGGGCAATGCCCTGCGTCGTGTCCTGTTGTCCTCGATTCCCGGTTTTGCCGTGACTGAGGTCAAGATCGATGGCGTGGTACATGAG
>DAIDAS010000401.1 GCA_027310505.1 bacterium | reverse complement strand
GCATACAAGTCATCCCTTACTTAATGATGCAAAGACCAGAAAAATAACGTGGTAAGAAAACTCCCTACGATCGCCCCAACAATGGCATAGGTTCCACGAATCTTTATGCTTGTATTTTCATGTTGGATGTTCTTTGACAGAGTGGCAATAAGCTCTTTGGCAATGATGGTTGACTGATCCATCAACGTCCGGCGATGCAGATCAATGGTTTCATCTGCCTTTTGCTGCAAAAGAGTGGGCATTGAATTGATCAGCACAGTATTGGCGCCCACAAGCGCCAGAACAATGGCTAATGGATCATCATCGTCTATGTCATAGCGACCCTGAAAGTTGGCTAAGCCAAGCGCTTCTTCTGCAGTTAGTGGGCGGCCCAATAGTTCCGCAATGCTTTTTGCCACACTCATGATTACTTCCTTAATCTTTTAGAGGGACCAGGGGTGATATTTGGATCGAATTTGTACAATCGCGTGAAGCAATGGAGGCAGCATGCAGAACGATCACCGGGGACATCCATCTTGTCGAGGGTAGTAATCGCGGGGCTTCTTCCACACAAAGAAGGCGTACCATCAGACAAATCAACGTATGCATGAAACGCCGATTTCCCAGGATGCCTAAGCCAGAAATGTGAAAGCACGTCATTGTGCATAAAAATACTCATCACTCAAAAGCTTTTACGTTTGCAATTTCCTCGCCGTCAATAATCGGGCAAAGCACATCATTAACCGCGTATTGCCAGCGATGCAGCCGTGCTCTTGAGAGAGAGGGGGATGCAAAGACTTTCCTGTCTGAGCCTGGTGTGACCTTTTTTAGCGTCATCATTTCAGTAGGGTAGGTCCTTAGATCAAAAAGCATGCGGACCTCTTCGCTTCGAAGCACCGGGAAATCCACCACATTATGAAATCTGTGGGCATGGAATCTGTTGAAACCATCGAATATCTCAGGTCGCCCAAAATACAGATTTCTAATTGGGAATAAATAGCCGAAACGATCTGCCAGCTCTGGCAGGAGATCTAAGCCGTCTGGCCGATCAGACATCAGATACATCAACTTGAATTGATAGCCACAGGACTCTGTGTGCTTCAACGTCATATCAAACCACTTTTGTAGGATGTTATCTGCCCCATCCGGCGTGTTGATAATTAGGTGCTCGCTTGTTTTCAACAACTGATGGACCATCCGCTCATACACTTCATCTTGCGGGCAATAATGAGATTCAGGACGCAGCTCCCGAAAGTCAGCCAAACGCGCTGGGCACTTGCGAAGAAACGTTGCGTAAACATCACCGGTCCGACCGTCACCATCAAGAACAGCGTATTTTCTGCCCTCAAGTTCGAGAGCAGATGCCAATGCCAGGCAAAAAAGGGATTTGCCTACACCCCCTTTGTTGCCTGACACCATCCAGACCATCTTTTTCTCGCTTTGTGCTTCCATTATTCAAAGCATTATTTGCTATTGCCTTCACGGGACAGCGCGGGACGCAGGCATTCATCGACGGTCTTGATCCAATCTTTAAGCCTGAACAAGACAGACCCACTAAGCCCTGCAGCTTCACCCAATCCGACATCGACCGCATAGCTGAATGGCATGATCTTTTCCGGTTTAGCCAGCTCATCCGTAACCCGCTGGGTTAGTTCCGGAAAATAAATTGTCATCCCGCCAACCTTTTCCAGTTTCGGGCGAAGAGGTGATTCATTCCAAATTGTGAATGCAGTTTTATCACCCATCGAGTGGTACAGATTGCAAACCACTCGAATACGGTCAAAACAGGTACCGTAGCTCTTGTAAGTATCCCCGAGCAAATTTACAGAATCAGTCTGGCGATTGATTGTCCACCACAATTCCATTTCAGCAGGGGTTTTCAGCTCTTTCAGAAAGTCGGACAACCGGGGAATGTCAATGTACATATATTCGCCGATGCCAGCAGGCGTGCTCATGACAATCGAGTGCCCTGGATGGCTTTCCACGAAGTCCATCAGATCCATCCAACCGTTTTCGGAACGGAGATTGATCTTGGCGCATGGCAGATATTTACCAAACATCCGATCGACATCTGGATTGCGCGTATCGGCATCAATAATCGCAACCATCTCACCATTCGCATGCAGATAGTCAGCAATAGCTGACGCGACCATTGATTTACCCACGCCCCCTTTGTCTCCATGACTGATGATGATGCGGGTTGCTTGGTTTGCTGCCTGCTTCGATGCTGCTGCTACCTGGCTCATTACTGGCCCTCCAATTGTCTAATCCAATACATAATAAGTACATATATTCATATGGTACATTAATAAATAATGTATAGCCAATAAATAATTACATTTTCTTTTGCTGCAAAAGGTTAAACGGGTAATAAAAGGCTCACTAGGTATTGGTGTGGGCTCAGCGAGTCTCAGCCACTCGATAAACAGCATTCTTGTCGCGCTTGCCAACGGCGATGACAAGAACAACAAGAGTGCTGTCCTGCACTTCATAAACCAGACGGTAACCGACGCTACGCAACTTGATTTTGTACCGATCCACGTGGCCTGAAAGTTTGGCTGATGGCAATCGCGGCTCCACCAGTCGCTCTGCGAGCTTCTTCTTGAATTGGTTTTTAATTGAGCCATCCAATCGGCGCCACTCTGCTAATGCCTCTTCCAGAAATTCCAGCTCATAGCTCACTGAGCTTGACCTTCACACGGTTCTGATCGACACGGGCATCTGCCAGCGCATTCAGCTCCAGGTCTTCCAGACGTTCCATCATCGACTCGAATACCTCTGCCGGTACGCAGTAGAATGCCGGCTCATTTCTATTCAAGATCGCAACCGGGAACCCATCGCCTGCGGCCACGGTGCCCATTGGGTTTCGTTTCAGCTCTGAAATGCTTGCCGCTGTTTCTGACAAAATCTGGTGAGCCATGACTTTTCTCCTGTTACTGACATAGCCAATTATAGCACCGGCATTCGTGCTTTTAATAACACCCTTATTGGTATCACATACAAATCATTCTATGCAACTATCCGGAGGGCTAAATAAAAACCCTTCCGACTGCTATGGAGATGAAAGCAGACGGAAGGGGAGGGGGGATTTACCACGAAACCTTAATGCTTCGAGGCAGATACTCTGGTACAGGAAGGCTGAAAACCTTGTAGCCAAGTGACTCAACAATCGCGATAAAGCCATTTAAGTCAACGCCAGAGCCAATCCCTTCTATATTGACGAAGGGTTGTTCGTATTGCGCCTTATCACCAATGCTCTGCATAACACTGTCGAGCAGCGAAACACATTGAGCCTCACGGCAACGCTTGTAGAGTTCATTGATAGAGCGAGCTTCTTGAGCTGTGATGATTGCCACGTCTTTTCCTTTCAGTGATGAACCTGGTAAACCGCCAGGACGGTTGTTTTTCGTTTGTTAAATGGCTATCCGATATAACCCATGGCCAATCGGTTCGAATGATTCGGCATATCGCCTTAGAGTTCTACGTATCGCCTCGCGCCAGAACTTGGTGCTTGTGGGTCTCTCACCTTCTATCTCAGCGTATAGATCAGTCACCGACGCTTTCCCTCCAAGACGTTTCATTGCCTCTTCTACCACCATCTTCCAGACCGGGCCGGCACTGGAAGACATAACTTCTCTATAACGTTGGGGCAGGGCCTGTACATCAGTTGCTTCACGATATAATGCAAATCCAAGCATTGTGCGCCGACGATCCTTGGAGAACATCGCGAAGACCAGAGGCAGGCTGAGGCCGGGGTAGATGTTGCGGGGGATCATTTCCTGCATGAGCGACCATTCGTTCGCATATCCGGCCACACGTGCAGCTGTCTGGAAGGCATAGGCTGGGAGAATAAAGCCGACACGGCCACCGTCCGGCAGGAGTTTATGGGCACGATGCAGAAAGCCGTCCACGGTCTTCATGTTGAATGGGGGGTTGCCAATGATGACGGTTGGTTGGAAGTCAAGCTGAACCTGCTGAAAATCACCTGTGATAATGTGTCGCCCAGTTTGTCTGGCTTCATCTGCTATTGCAGCATCAATCTCAATGCCAACAGCGGGAACGTGATCGGGGATGGCGGAAAGAAACGAGCCAGGACCGCAGGCAGGGTCAATTACTATATCGTTTTCATCCAGGTCGGAGAAGTGCCGAGCAACAAGAGCATCCGATACCCATATAGGGGTTGGGTATTGACCAAGAACTTTTCTTTTATTTGTCATGATAATTAAGTAATTATTTAAGCGTTATATTTGACGACACATTCTGTTAAGTTCTGATCTAGGAATCTTCCTAATTCCTGCAGAGGCCAGTACATCAATAACTTCGTTGTTGCTATTTAGCGATGCAGAAACAAATCGTTTCACAACATTGCGGCTGTAGTCCATGTCGTGTTGGAGGCCAAAATCGGCAGAGTAATTTGCAGCGTTACTGCCCCCCAATATTGGCATTAAGGTGCGCCTGGATTTTGCCGATAACATTCTCCTGTCATCATCGTGAACCGAGGCGCGGATAGGGCGTTCATCGTTTAGGGATTCGTCCTTGAACCAGACAAAGGCATCTATTTGCCCCCAGCGATTTTTTGTCACATACAAGACATAAGCCTCAGCATAGCAATCCATGCTTGGTTGCACCTGACGATCCTTGATAGATAGGTTTAATCTGTCGAGAAATACTTTGCGAGGCATCGCCCGTACAATGACTGGTTCACCACGAACAATGTCGCAGACATCGACGGGATCGACTGCAACGGCATAACCACCTGGATTGCGAAGTTCTAAGCGGCCATCACTCAATTCACGTTGGAAAAAGAACCAGGGGAGTTCTTGGATGTTTCCATATCGATGTTGCCAAGATCGTATTTCCTGGATCTCACGTTTGTCATTGATCTGAAGACGATCCAATGGATGAAGGTCAAGTAATGTGCTTATGGTTGTCATGACGCTATTTCTAAAATATAGCAACCATTCTTGTATCCCCTTCAGCGGGGGCGCGGAAGGTTTGTTTACCCACCATCCAGACATTCATAATGTAATCTCCCAAGCAGTGTAGATGCAGCGGTCAGGAGCATTCTCGAAGTCGTCATAAACGATTCCATCCTTGACCGCAAAAACATGCTTGGCAACCTTGCAGATGAATATCCCTTTGGGGAAACTTTCGGTGAATGTTGCCGGGTTCATCCGGCGCTGCCCTTTGAGGGCGGGGAATGAAATTTTTCTTGCCCATTCCTGGGTGTTGATCCACTCGCTAAATTTGAAGCCTTTTCCGCATTTCCTGCCCGCCTCAGCAAGAGTGTTGTATGCGGTGTCATAGGGTAGTAGCCTAGCAATCGCCAGAGCCCGCACGGTGCAGTCGTTTTTCTGGCGTGGCCGCAAGCTACCACTTTTTCCCGCGTCCGTTTTGATCCACGAGTATTCAAGCCCCCAATTTGGAGGTGTCATAGAGGGGTCGTATCCGCTCATCGCTGCCTGCCTGATTGCCTCGCTCATTTCTCGCCCTTACTGAATAACTAAAAATGATTTAATGGGGTATATGCAAAATTAGAAAGGTGCAATAACTAGACGTTATCACCACTTCTTCCCATTATGGCCGGCATTCAAATGCCACCCAGATGCTCGCCAGGTTTCAGCTGAGAATTACCATTTCCCATGACATTTTTGGTATTCATATGATGGCGCGCGAACTGCAGATCAGTATTGGCTTGCCCTGTCTTGTCGCAAGCAGAAAGACCGAGAACGCAAATCAGCATAAAGATATAGACTTTCATGATTTCATCCTTTTTGTTAAGTCGCTTTTATCGACTTGGTGAGGTTATTATAGTCTCTCTCGCCGACATGTGCAAGCATTATTGTCAGTATTTTCGACTATTTTTAAATATTTATGTTTGCTTTGGCAACAATATCTGTAATTTGCCCAGTAGCTTCCACGACAATTTCTGCGATCTGTCCAGTAGCTTCCCCGGCAATCAATCCTGCCAGGGCATAAACCCAAAACGGCTCCACAGTTTCCGCAACAAACCTATCAGCAATAGTCGTTCGATGTACTCCCATAGTCTCAGCAAAGCGCTTTTGCGTATATCCAGCAGCCTTAACGGCAGCCTCGAATTCCTGTCCGGTCATCAAGTCACATCCTTTTTCTGTTTAAGTACGCGCACCCATCGTGTTTTTAGGGTTGTTGGGTGTCGATCAACACGTGGACGCGACGGCGCATTCCATGAACCACCTGGAGAGTTGGCATCAAACACGAACCCGGCAGCCTTCAGGCTAATCCCTGCCTCACT
>DAIDAS010000375.1 GCA_027310505.1 bacterium | reverse complement strand
GCGTTACGTGGTCCTGGACGATTCCGGGTGCCAGAATGTTCAGGAAGGTATCGGCGCTGGGGATGGGTTGGGTACTGTGGTTGTAGCCGGCGCGCAAGGTCAGGCTGCTGCTGTAGGCGTAGCTGGCGCCGAGCTTCACCGCGGTGACATCGCGCCACGCAAAGCCTGCGCCGTTATCCGAGCCAAGCTTGTTTGGCAGGTTGGGTAACGACGGGTTGCCCACAGAGGCGATGTCGCTGTAATTGATGCGCTGAACATCAGCGGCCACGGTCACTGCCGGAGTGGCCTTGACGGCAATGCCGATGCCGTAGGTGGCGGGGATGTCGAAGTCGCCCCCTTCGGCGAACAGGCCCTTGTACTTGTCGAATTTCGTCATGTAGGTGCGGCTTTGGTAAGTCGCCCCGAGGGTTACGGCCTCAGTGATTTGTCCGATCCAGCCAAGATGAAGGCCGGCGCCGTAAGCGTTGTCATGGCCGCGGTCGGTAACGTAGCCGGGAAATTTGCTGTAGCCCGGGTTGTCAAAGCCTTGGAGTCCTCTGGCTTCAAAGCGTTGGTAAGCCAGATTCAGCGCCACGCCCAGGGTTTGTGACGGGGTGATCTTCCAGGTCGCGGTGGGGGCAATGATTAGCTGCGCCAAGTCAACGCCTGCGTGGCCGGTGCTGCCAAAAAGCGGAATCCCGTTCTTGTAATTGGTGTTCATGCCACCATGTCCATAAACACTTACGCCCAGAGTCACGTCTGGTCTGATCTGGCGGTTGTAGCCAAATTCGGGAATGAAGAAATTCCGGCTGTCGTTGGCACTGTATGTGCCATCAAAAAATTTTGTGCCCCCGGCGGTGTCTACCAGCTGGCTTTCCCGGGTAGGGCGAAACCAGGTCACGCCGAAATCCACGCGATCGCCGATGAGGCCCATGCCTGCCGGATTGGCGGCGGCTGCCAGCGCATCTTGCGGCAGGGCGATGCCGACGCCGCCCATGCCTTGCGATTTGACGCCATAGCCATGCGCCAGATAGCCGTCGGTGGCCAGTGCACTGGTGGAGAAGGCCGCGGCGATGAGGCCGGCAGGAATCGTGGTGCGAATGTTCATTGTTGTTGCCCTGTCGTTGGTTTTGATTTGCAGGGACGCACTATAACAAGGCATCAAATGCAATAAAAATGATTGTTTGCCATAACAATATAATAATTTTGCATAATAACCAGGGTGACGATGGCGACATCGGCCCGGAATATGGCTGACTGTTGTTTCGTGGTCAGGGAGTCTTTGTCCGAGAACTTGCTTTGACCTGCATCCGGGTGCAATGCGAAGATGGCAACCTGTTGCCGATGGTGCTGTTTTATTTGGGAAATTGATAGGGAGGTCGATGAACGTCCTGTTAGTGCTTTTGGTCGGGATATTGCTGGGGGTGGCCGGAATGTGGCTTTGGCGCAGGTATGCGCGTGCCGAACCGGTTCCCGCTTTTGCGCGCACTGAATCGGACAACTCGGCGGAAGCCATGTATCAACAGGGCATGGCGTATCGGCGCGGACAGGATCTGGAGCTTGATTTCCAGGCGGCGCGGCGCTTGTTTCGCCGGGCGGCCGAGATGAACCATGCGCAGGCACAATATGAATACGGCATGATGCTGGAGCGGGGCCTGGGGGGCGAGCAGAACCAATCCAAAGGTTTTCGGTGGATCGATCACGCTGCGAGAAGCGGGTGCGCTGAAGCGCGCCTGCAGATGGGGAAGCGCTATTTTACGGGCGATGGCCTGGAGAAAAACCCGCGCCGCGCCGAACAATATCTTCATGGGATTGCCGAGGCCGGGCTTGCCGAGGCGCAGACCGTGCTGGGCTTGCTGTACCGCGATAGCGAGCCGCCTCTGGCCGACCCCGTCCGTGCCGCGGAATGGCTGACCAGGGCTGTCGGCCAGCGGTATCCTGCCGCGTTTTTCCCTTTAAGCGATTTATACGAGCGCGGAGTGGGCGTGGAGCGTGATCTAAAAAAAGCCGACGAGTTGCTGCGTCAGGCGGCAGATTTCGGGGAGCCTCAGGCGCAACTCAAAATCGCCCGGTATTATCTGACGGGGGCATTCGGCCATGTTTTTACCCAGGATTATCGCCAGGCGCTGGACTGGTTCAAGCGTGCTGCGAGTCATGGCGTCGCTGAGGCGGAATACGAAGTCGGCTTGCGGTACGAGCAAAACGAGGGCGTCGACGCGCCGGATATGAACCAAGCGATCGCCTCATATCTTAAGGCTGCAGAAATGGGATATGCTCCTGCACAACATCGCATGGGGCAGGTTTATCTCTATGGGCAGAATGTAAACCAGAGTATGCGGGAGGCGCGCCGCTGGTTTGCGGCGGCTGCGGCGCAAGGGCATGCGGCGGCGGCCCGGCAAGTGCAGAAGTTACATACTCACGCGACTGAAGATGGCAGCTTGGGGCAGCCGAGCCCTGTCGGCGAAACGTCTGAAAACTTTCCGGAGTGGAAGGGGTGATTGCCGTGCGGAGGGAAGTGAATCCGGAAGGGCCGGTCGGGGTGTTCGACTCCGGTGTTGGCGGCCTTTCCGTGCTCAAGCATATCCGTTCTGGCTTGCCGGGCGAGACACTGCTGTATTGCGCCGATTCGCACCACACTCCTTACGGCGCGAAATCGCCTGAGCAGATACAGGCCAGGGCGCTTACCCTGACGGATTTTCTGGTCGGGCAAGGGGCAAAGGCGATTGTCGTGGCCTGTAATACAGCCACAGCCGCCGCTGTCGTGATGTTGCGCGAGCGTTTCTCCATTCCCATTATCGGCATGGAGCCGGCCGTGAAGCCTGCGGTAGCCGCCACGAAGAGCGGCGTGGTTGGTGTGCTGGCCACGGTAGGTACGTTGAAAAGCGCCCAGTTCGCCGCATTGCTGGAAAATTACGGCCAGGGCGTGGAAGTCGTCACGCAAGCCTGTCATGGCTTGGTTGAGTGTGTCGAGCGTGGCGAGCTTGACGCTCCGGCAACGCGGGAACTGGTGAGGCGTTATGTCGCACCATTGCTTGCGCGTGGAGCCGATACGATCGTCCTCGGCTGCACGCATTACCCTTTTGTGCGGGAGCTGATCGAACAAGAGGCGGGTGTCGGCGTCACCATGATCGATACCGGAACTGCCGTGGCGCGCCAGTTGCATCGGCGTCTTGCAGAGCACGGGCTGTTGAGGCCCGCAGGAGGCGGGGAGCGTTTCTGGACGAGCGGCGAGGTGGCGCAGGCCGAGTCCGTGGTTTCGCGGTTGTGGGGGAGTCGGGTGACGGTGGCGCGTTTGCCGGATAAGGCGGTTGAGTAGGGATGCCCTGCTCAACCGTGGTGCTTGACTACTTCGCCTGCCTTCAGGCGATATCTGGTGCCGCAATAGGGGCACAGTACCGAGCCGGTGGCGGCAACATCCAGGAACACGCGCGGATGTGAGCACCAAAGCTGCGATTCCCGGGTTGGGCAATGCAGCGGCAAATCATTTGCCGTGACTTCGATCTCGCGCGGTTCGTTCATGGTGTTCCTGCTTTATACCAGTGTCAGCCAGCTTTGGTGTCTGGCGGATTTGCCGGTGACGGCGTCAAAGTAGTTGGCCTGCAGCTTTTCTGTGATCGGGCCGCGCTTGCCGGCACCGATCATGCGATTGTCGAGTTCGCGGATCGGTGTCACTTCAGCGGCGGTGCCGGTAAAGAAGGCTTCGTCAGCGGTATAGACTTCGTCGCGCGTAATGCGCTTCTCGATCACATCCAGGCCGATTTCATCGGCGAGCTGGAGGATCGTGTCGCGGGTGATGCCTTCCAGCGCGCTGGAAGTTTCCGGTGTGTAGAGCTTGCCGTTGCGCACGATAAACACGTTCTCGCCCGAGCCTTCAGCGACAAAGCCATCCACATCCAGCAGCAGTGCCTCGTCATAGCCGTCATGCGCCGCTTCCTGATGGGCCAGGATGGAGTTCAGGTAGTTGCCGTTGGCTTTGGCCTTGCACATGTGAATGTTGACGTGGTGACGCGTGAACGAGGAAGTCCTGACGCGGATGCCCAGCTCCAGTGCTTCCTTGCCCATGTAGGCGCCCCACGGCCAGGCGGCCACAATCACGTGGGTAGAGAGCGTCTTGGCGGAAATGCCCATGGCCTCCGCGCCATAGAATGCCATCGGGCGGAGATAGCCGGATTCCAGCTTGTTTTCGCGTACGGCGGCCTTCTGCGCTTCGATCAGCGTGGCTTTGTCAAACGGCATCTTCATGCCGAGAATATGCGCGGAACGGAACAGGCGGTCGGTGTGCTCCTTGAGGCGGAAGATCGCAGTGCCCTTGTCCGTCTTGTAGGCGCGTACGCCCTCGAAAACACCCATACCGTAATGCAGCGTGTGGGTCAGGACGTGGGTGGTGGCTTCACGCCACGGCACCATCTTGCCGTCATACCAGATCAGACCGTCGCGGTCGGCCATCGTGTTGGCCATAGCCATCTTGTATCTCCGAAGCTCAAAAATAAATAATTATAGACGTATCATGCATGTATTGAACAGAAAGGGCGGTAGATGTCTCGTATCTTGCTGGTGGGCACAGTAACCCTAGATCTCGTTTTCGGGCTGGAGCACTATCCGCAACCGGATGAAGAAATGCGCGCCTCGTCGCTGCGCACCTGCCGTGGCGGCAATGCCGCAAATACTGCGGTGGTACTGGCCGGGCTGGGGCATTCCCCGGAATTTCTGGGGGTGCTGGCCGATGTGCCGGAAACGGCCGTCATCGAACGGGATTTCACCAATCACGGGGTAGAATTCGAACATTGTCCGCGCCTGCCCGGCCATCCGCCAACGTCCAGCATCTATCTCGCAGGTCCCCAGCGCAGCATTGTGCATTACCGCGATTTGCCGGAGCTTGCGGCAGACCAGTTCAGCGCGCTCGATCTGGGCCAATACGACTGGCTGCACTTTGAAGGGCGCAATGTCGAACAGGTGGCCCTGATGGTGGCGCATGCGCACACCAATTTCCCTGAGTTGCCTGTCTCGCTTGAATTGGAAAAGGCGCGCGATGGTATCGAGCGTCTGTTCGGCGTGGCGCAATTGTTGTTGTGCTCGCGTGGTTTCGCGCGGCATTACGGTTTTGATAGCGCGCAGGAATTTTTACCCTGGATGCAAGGGCATGCCCCGCAGGCCGATGTAGTGGTGGCCTGGGGCGAATCCGGGGCCTATGGCATCGATGGCGCGCAATCCATTTGCCATGCGCCGGCGCAACCGCCGTCGCAGGTGCGCGATACCTTGGGGGCGGGCGACACCTTCAATGCCGGGGTGATCAATGCGCGACTGCAGGCGCAGACGCTGAATAACGTCCTGGAACAAGCCTGTCGCCTGGCTGGCCGGAAATGCGGCGTGTACGGCTTCGATTTCTGAAATTTCGGGCTACAGCAGGTAATGATCCAATAACAGCGCCGCGAACAGCAGGGTCAGGTAGAGGATCGAATACCTGAACGTGCGCCGGGCCAGTTCGTCGCTGTAACGGTGATACAGGCCGATGGCATAGGCCAGGAATACCGCGTTGAGCACGGATGAGGCTGCCAGATAAATCACGCCGCTCATGCCGTTGCCATAGGGCATCAATGTGACCGCCACCAGGATGACGGTATACAGCAGGATGTGCAGGCAGGTGAATTTTTCGCCATGCGTGACCGGCAGCATGGGCAGGCCGGACTTGGCGTATTCGTCGCGGCGGTACAGCGCCAGCGCCCAGAAGTGCGGTGGGGTCCAGGCGAAGATGATGAGGAATAGAATCCACGCCTCGGGCGGCGCAGAATTGGTGACGGCCGCCCAACCCAGCAACGGCGGCATGGCACCCGATGCGCCGCCGATGACGATGTTGAGCGGTGTCGCCGGCTTCAGGAATATGGTATAGATGACTGCGTAACCGACGAACGTGGCAAACGTCAGCCACATGGTCAGCGGGTTGACGTAGTCATACAGGATGCCGAGCCCCAGTGCGCCGACCAAGGTGGCCAGCACGGCAGTCTCGGCCGAAGTCACCTGTCGGGTTGGCAACGGCCGGGCTCGCGTGCGAGCCATCAGGGCGTCGATCTTCTGCTCGATCAGGCAATTGAAAGCCGCCGCCGCGCCGGATGCCAGCGCGATGCCGATGGTCGCCGTCAGCAGCAGGTCGAGCGGCAGCATCTTCGGCGTCGCGAGAAACATGCCGATCATGGCGGTGAACACGATGAGCGCGGTCACCCGCGGCTTGCACATGATGAAGAAGCTTTGAAAGCTGACGCCTATGCGTTGCAGTCTGACAGCCGTGATCGTGCTCATGAGCGGGCTCCTTCCCCTGGGGTACGGGTTAATTTCGAATTTAACAGCACCAACGAGACTAGCAGCAATGCGGCGCCGGCGTTGTGCGCCACCGCCAGGGGCAACGGCAATCCGAGCAGCGCGTTGCCGATGCCGATGGATACCTGAAGCAGCAACAAGCCCGCCAGCAACCACCCCCACTGCGCCATGCCGCTGTAATGCATGACGCGCAACGCCAGCCAGCCCAGATAGAGCAGGCTCAGTAGCGCCCCCAATCGGTGGCTCCAGTGGATGGCCGTCAACGCGGGCAGGGAAAGCGGCGCGCCATCGGCCGTTACGCCCAGCTCTCGTACCATGTGGTAGGCATTGGCAAAATCCATGTCCGGCAACCATGCCCCCTGGCAGAGGGGAAAGCTGGTGCAGGCCAGCGCGGCATAGTTGGAGCTGGTCCAGCTGCCAAGGAATATCTGCATCGCGATCACCACCAGCCCCAGCCGCGCCCATGGCAGCAGGCTGGAATCGTTGGCGCCGTACAGCGGTAGCTGCTTGCTCAGGCGCCGGTGGCTTAGCCAGACGAGCAGGGCGAGCGTGGACATGCCGCCCAGCAAGTGGGCGCTGACGATCACTGGCTTGAGCAGCAGGGTCACCGTCCACATCCCAAGCAGTGCCTGGAATATCACCAGTGCCAGCAGGCCGGCCGGCAGCGTCAGGGATATGTTCTCCCGGCCACGGCTGCGCCATGCCGAAATGAAAATCGACAGGATCAGCAGCCCCAGCGTTCCGGCCAGATAACGGTGTGCCATCTCCTTCCACGCCTTGTGCGTTTCCAGAGGCTTGCCGGGAAAACCCTGATCGGCATGCTGCAAGGCGGCTGCAGCCTGTGGAACCGTCAGCTGGCCATAACAGCCCGGCCAATCCGGGCAGCCCAGGCCGGCATCGGACAGACGCACGTAAGATCCCAGCACCACGACACAGAACGCGAGGATGGTCGCTGTCAATGCCAATCGATCGAACAGAAGCATCGTCATCCCACCCATGAATAAGTCATCAGGCGCATCAAATCCTGGTACATGCCGCGCGCTTCGTAACCCGGTGGGTAGCG
Organism: bacterium; assembly: GCA_027310505.1. GTDB lineage: Bacteria > Pseudomonadota > Gammaproteobacteria > Burkholderiales > Methylophilaceae > CAIJXJ01. Next base: position 9,111 of record DAIDAS010000375.1, on the reverse strand, counting down.
CATCATCAGGTTGCCAAGCGGGTCGACCAGGTAAATGCTGCCTTGGGGCGCGTCTGAACCGAACTGCCCGGCCAGCCTGCCAGCGATGGGCCCGGTCAGTATGGTCAGGTCGGGGTATTGCGCCTGAATCCTGGCGAGGTTCTCATCCTTGCCATCAGCGGTGACCAGCAGGATGCGCTGTGCCCGCCCGATTTCCTTGCCGAGCGCGGCGTGGACCTGGCGCAGGTCGTGCAGTTGTGCTTCGCAGGCGTTGTCGCAGCGCCGCCAGCCAACGTAAACCAGGCTCCATTTGTCTTTCCATTGCTCCGTGCCGAACCTGTTGCCCTGCAGGGTTTGTAGTTCCATCAGTTGCAATGGCCGCGGTGGGGATATCAACTGGCCGTGGCTGGTGCCGCCGGGGTGCCAATGAAACTGGTGCATGGCGACGACAATCAGCAGCGGCAAGGCAAACATGGCGATCAGCAGCAGCAACATACCGCGTCCATGGCGTTTGCTCTCGCCGACCTCTATGGATAGCTCAGTCATTGCTTTTCCTGATATTCACCACCAGATAAATCACCATAAACGCCAGCGCAAACCCAAACCACTGGTAGCTGTAGCCGACGTGCATTTCAATGCGTTCCACCGGTCTTGGCCAATCCCTGGCAAAGCCCCCTGCATTGCTTGCGGCATCCAGCCGGATCACGAGCGGCAGCACGTCAAACGGCACCGACTGTGCATAGCGCTTCATGTCCATGTTCTGCCATACCGGTTGCCATTGCGCGCTTGCCTGTTTGGGTTCCAGCGCAAAAAACTTGTCCGATGGCAGCCAGACCGTGCCCTCCACTTCCTGCGCCCCGTTGGGGGTGACCACCGGCGGCACTGACCTATGATCCGCCGGGGCTGGAACCCAGCCCCGGTTGACCAGAACCCGCCTGCCGTTATCAAGCTGCAGCGGCGTGATTACCTGATAACCGGCAATTTCCTGCTCCACCTGGTTGTCCAGCAGGATCTGGTAGTGCGTGTCGTAGCTGCCGCGTACTTTTACGCGGCGGTAGCGCCAGGCTTCCAGATCCGCGATTTTCTCGGGTAGCGCCACTGGCGCTTCACGCAAACGCTGGTCAAACTGCGACTGTAACGCCCGTTTCGCCTCGGCCTTGTGCTGCTGCCACAGGCCCAGCCTGATGCACAGTGCCACCGCCAGCAGCATGGCCAATGTCGGTATCAGTCCCGGGCGGAAGCGGTATTTCGGCATGATTGCTTTATGCGGGTGGGGCTCGCATAATCAGACGAACCGGTTGAGCGGAGTTCATCGTGCTGATCAAACTGTTCATCATCATCATGCTGCTGCTGATTGTGGGCAGCCTGTTTTCCGCGCTTTTTTTCCTCATCAAGGACAAAGGCCAGGGGAGGCGTACCGCAAGGGCTTTGACATTCCGCATTTCCTTATCCATAGGCTTGTTCCTGCTGCTGCTACTGGGTTACTACACCGGCGTGATCGGCCAGCCTCACCCGTAGCCACATTGCGGCGTTTACAGCCAGTACACCAGCACGAACAGCAGCAGCCACACGACGTCCACAAAGTGCCAGTACCAGGCCACGCCTTCAAAGCCAAAGTGATGGTCGGGTTTGAAATGGCCTTTTATGCTGCGTACCAGGATTACGATCAGCATGATGGTGCCTAGCGTCACATGCAGGCCATGGAACCCGGTCAGCATGAAAAAGGTGGCTCCGTAGGCTCCGGCCCCCAGGGTCAACCCCATTTCGGTATAGGCGTGATGGTATTCGTAGGATTGCAGGCCGAGGAAGGTGAGGCCCAGTGCCACGGTCAGGAATAAGCCGAGTATCAGTTGCGGACGCTTGTTTTTCAGTAGGCCCCAGTGTGCCCAGGTCACCGTCGCGCCGGATGAAAGCAGGATCAGGGTATTGAGGGCGGGGATGCCCCAGGCCGACATCGGTGTAAATTGTGGCGGTTTGTATTCCGAACCCAGCACCACCCCTCCCGGGCCTGCCGATGGCCAGGTGCCAAGGAAGTCCTTATACATCGTGAAGCTGGGGTCGAAGTGCGCCAGTTCCGGCACGGAGATGTTGCGCAGGTAAAACAGCGCGCCGAAGAAAGCGGAGAAAAACGCCACTTCCGAGGAAATGAACACGATCATGCCCACTCGGAAGGAGCGGTCCTCCCAGTTTTTGTACATACCGCTTTCGCTCTCGCCGATGACCTTGTCGAACCACCCGAACAGCACATACAGCACGGCCAGAAAGCCCGATAGCATCATCCATGGCCCGGCAGAGTAATGGTGAATGTTGAAAATGAACCCGGATGTCATCAACAGCAAGCCGGAGGAAAGAATGAACGGATAGAGGCTCGGGTTAGGTACAAAATAATGCCCATGTTGCGTCTGGGTAGCCATACAAACTCCTCTTCGGTGTTTTGTTTTCCTTGCCGCCAATCTTGGCGGCACCCTTAATTTGTTGCTGAGGCCGTACTGTAAAACGCGTACGACAGCGTCACGTTCTGTATGTCGGCCGGCAGTTCCGGACTGACATAAAACCGCACAGGCATTTCTTTGCGCTCTCCCGGTTTAAGCGACTGGCGCTGGAAACAGAAGCATTCGATCTTCTTGAAATAGAGCGAAGCCTGTCCCGGGCTGACGCTCGGCACCGCTTGACCTACAGCCGCCTGGTTGGTGTTGTTCCTGGCCTCATAGGTTGCCAGCTCGATCTGCCCCGGATGCACGCGCATGCTGCTCTGGTTGGGGGTGAAGTTCCAGCCAAGGCCGGGCATCACGTTGCCGGTAAATTCCACCGTCACCCAGCGCGATTCATCCACCTTCAGCGACTTCTGCACCGCCACCGGCCGGACATCAGTCTTGCCGTTGAGGCCAGTCACCTGGCAAAACACCCTGTAGAGCGGAACCAGCGAAAGCGTGAACAATATCGCTGCCCCCACCACCCACAACAATTTCAGTGCCAGGCGACGGTTTGCGTCGTTTCTGTTTGGCTGGGCGCTCAACACGGCATCACTTGATCAGCCTTATTCGACTACCGGCTGCTCCGTAAAGCTGTGGTAAGGCGGGGGCGAGGGCAAGGTCCATTCCAACCCTTGCGCGCCTTCCCACGGCTTGTCTGTCGCCTTCTTGCCGCCGCGGACGCAACTGACGATGTTGTAGACCATGATCAGTTGCGATAGGCCGAGGATGAATGCGCCTATCGACGAAATCATATTGAACTCGGCGAACTGCAGCGCGTAGTCCGGGATGCGACGCGGCATGCCGGCCAAGCCCAGGAAAAACTGCGGGATGAAGGTGATATTGAAGGCGATCGCCGTCAGCCAGAAGTGCAGCTTGCCCAGTGTTTCGTTGTACATGTGGCCGGTCATCTTGGGCAGCCAGTAGTATACGCCGGCCATGATGCCCATCATGCCGCCGGCAAACAGGGTGTAGTGGAAGTGCGCCACCACAAAATACGTATGGTGATATTGCGCGTCGGCCGCTACGTCTGCCAGCACCAGGCCGGTCAGTCCGCCGATGCCGAATAAGATTATCCAGCCGGTGGCGAACAGCATCGGGGTTTCGAAGCTCATCGAACCCTTCCACATGGTCGCGATCCAGCAGAAGAACAGCACGGCGAGAGGTACCGAAATCGACATGGTGCTGTACATGAAATATAGCAGCGCTGGCACCGGCATGCCCGCAGTAAGGAAGTGGTGCGCCCATACCACCACCGACAGGATGCCGATGGCCCAGAACGAGTACACCTGCGCCTTGTAGCCGTAGATTGGCTTGCGCGAGAAGGCCGACAGGATGTGGGGGATGAAGCCCCATACCGGCAGCAGCAGGATATATACCTCGGGGTGGCCGAAGAACCAGAACAGATGCTGGAACAGGATAGGGTCCCCGCCGCCGGCGGCATTGAAGAAGTGGGTGCCGAAGTGGCGGTCGGTCAGCAGCATGGTCACCGCGCCCGCCAGTACCGGGATAGTTGCGATCAGCAAGAAAGCCGTGATTAGCCAGCCCCAGGCGAACAGCGGCAGCTTCATCATGGTCATGCCAGGGGCGCGCATGTTGAAGATGGTGACGATGATGTTGATGGAGCCCATGACCGAAGAAATGCCCAGCAGGTGCACCGCGAAGATGGCGAAATCGACGCCGATGCCGCCCTGTACCGACAGTGGCGCGTAGAACGTCCAGCCCGTGGCAAGCGCGCCGTCGCCGATGCCGAACAGCGCCAGCGTAAACGGCAGCGTCAGCAAAATGGCTGCCGGCGGCAGCAGCCAGAATCCCCAGTTGTTGAGCCGCGGCAGCGCCATATCCGGTGCGCCGATCATGAGGGGCAGCATCCAGTTGGCAAAGCCTGTGGCGGCAGGCATCAGCGCGGCAAAAATCATTACCAGCGCATGTATGCCGATCAGCTGGTTGAAGAATTCCGGTTTGAGGAACTGCAGGCCGGGCTGGAACAGTTCTGCGCGCACGGCCAGGATCATGGCGCCGCCGACCATGAACATGATCAGCGCGAAGGTCAGGTACATCGTGCCGATGTCCTTGTGGTTGGTGGTCGTCAGCCAGCGCATGATACCCGGCTGATAATGTGCGTGGTGCTCGTCGTGAAGGACTGTAGTTGCAGTAGACATGGATATTCTCCTCAAAACTTGGCTTAGCGCAGGGCCTTGACCTGAGCCGGCTGCACCGCATCGCCCAGGGTGTTGCCGAATGAATTGCGCTCGAAAGTCACGACTGCGGCGATGTCGACATCGTTGAGCACGGCCTTCCACGCCGGCATCACATTCTTGCCGTTGAACACGCGGTCCAGATGGCTGTTGGCAATCAGCTTGCCACTGGTATCGAAGATCGGCCCATTGATGACCTTGCTGCCTGCCAATGCCGGAAACGTGGGCGGCAGCCCCTGGCCATTGGACTGATGGCAAACTGCGCAGTTCTTTTCGTAGACCTCCTTGCCATGCGCGATCAGGTCATCCTTGCTCCATGCCTTGTCGGCCCCGGCGGAGGCCGCTGCCAGATCGGTTTTCTTGGCGGCAACCCACTCCTTGTACTTGTCTTCGGGCACCGCATCCACCACGATAGGCATGAAGCCATGCCCTTTGCCGCACAGTTCCTTGCATTGGCCGCGGTAGGTGCCTGGCTCTTCGATCTTGACCCAGGTCTCCCGCAGGAAGCCAGGGATGGCATCGCGTGCCGAACCGAACTGCGGCACCCACCAGGTATGGATCACATCGTTGGAAGTCAGCAGGATGCGCACCTTCTTGTTCACCGGCAACACCACGTGGTTGTCGGTTTCCAGCAAATAATGTTCGCCCTTGGCCGCCTTGTTATGGATCTGGTCTTCCGGCGTGGCCAGGTTGCTGACGAACTTGATGCCCTTTGCGTCGCCGTCCATGTATTCATACTGCCAGCGCCATTGCATGCCGGTGACTTTGAGCACCATGTCGGCGCCGTTCTTGGTGTCTTCCATCAGGACCACGCTGTGGTATGCCGGAATGCCCATCAGGACGAAATCGATATAGATCAGGATGGCAAACGGCACCATCGTCCATATCAGCTGGGAGCGGGTGCTGGGGCCGGTAAATGTTGCCGCCTGATAGCCCTTGCTTTTGCGGTGGTTGATGATCGAGTAGATCATAATACCCAGCACGATGATGAAAATGGCCAGAATGATGACCATGAATTTGTTGTGTACGTGCAGGGTGTCCACCGCCATCGGTGTCACGGGCTTGGGAAAGTTCCATGAGAATTCTGCATGCGCGACCAGTGACCATAGCGATAACATCAGGCCCGGTCCGGCCTTTTTTATGAAGTGCAGTGCCATATTCACTCCCTGATAACTCACCGTTGGTAACCCGCTCCGGTACGCTTTTGTAATTGTCGGGCAAGTGCCAGGCGCTGCTCGTTATTCATGTATCGCCCGATTTCCACTTCCTTGCCGTGCGAACGGAGCCACAAGTGATGCTCACCGCCTGGCGCCATGCGTAGTACGACATGAACCCAGTAGCGGTGAAATTCCGTCTGGCTCACGTGGCGGAAATCACAGTGCTCCACAGCCAGATGGTCGCCGTCGATGGTGATGCTTTCGTAATCCCCTGCATGGCAGTGGATGATATAAAAGGCATAGGCCACCGCAAGCAATTCCAGGCCGGCAAAAGGAAAGACCATCCATGCGCCGGCCACGCAGAAAGCGATTGAGATGATTAAGGGAGGCGTCGCAAGCCAAGCCACCAGCTTGACCTTGCCTGACAAGGGCAAGGAGCAGTTGGGCCGAGCAGTAACCTTGTAAACCACACCCGAAGTCGCCATGTTTTCCTTCCGACCGACTGCTGCACTGAGTACATCTCTGGGTGGTGCCTGCGACAGATTGACGCATCGTCAAAACCTAGCATAAACAATTTTGAAAAACAAGATAACTGTCTGAGATAAAAGAGGATATTCGGGTATCGATATAAAACATTTATCCGTTTTTCTGCTTTATTTTGATATCGGACGGTGCGGATGGCTGTTGCATAAATGCAACATTCTTAAAATAAATTGTGCAGAAATGATGGATGGGGTTGAAATAATTGCCTCCATCATTAAAATGGAATCAAAGATATTTTTGTCCTGATTACTTTACTTAAATGCTAGGAGATTCAAAATGAAGAAGATTGCATTGGCCGCACTGATTGCCGCAGCTTTCGCGCCCTCCCTCGCGTTGGCTGAGGCTGGTGACTTTGTCGTGCGTTTGCGTGCCGCTCACGTGAGCCCGGATGAGGATAGCAAGCTGGGTTCCATGACCCCCTCGCTCGGTGCCAACTCCAAGTTGGAAGTGGACGGCAATACCATTCCTGAGATTGATTTCTCCTACTACATCACCAAGAACATTGCTGCCGAGCTGATTCTGGCGACCGGTACCCGTCACGATGTCAAGTTGAACCCGGGAACGGGTGCCGCTTCGGCCAATCTGGGTAGCGTGAACCTCCTGCCTCCGACGCTGACCCTGCAATGGCACTTCCTGCCTGACCAGATGTTTGATCCGTATGTTGGCGCTGGCCTCAATTACACCCGCTTCATGGATCGCAAGCTGGGGACTCCGGTGCCGGATAGCGGCAATATCACCGTTGATCGCAATAGCTGGGGCGGCGCAGTTCAGGCTGGTTTCGACGTTAACCTGAAGGATGGCTGGCTGATCAATGCTGACGTCAAAAAGGTGTGGATCAGCACCGACGTCAAGTTGAACGGCGCCAAGATTGACAGCCTCGATATCGATCCGTGGATCTTCGGGATTGGCGTTGGCAAGAAGTTCTAAGCTGGCGTAGAAGTAATCCGGCACTTTTGCCAGGATGACATGCCCCCTTTCTTCGATTTCGGAAAAAGGGGGTTTTTGTTTTTGGGGCGATACATGCGCGCGTGGATTCTGATCCTGTTTTGTCTGGCGGTAACCGCTTGCTCTCCGCAACGTTCCCCCGGGTCTGGTGCGTTTATCGCGACGGAGATCGGGGCCGGCGCTGTTGCGGGTGATCTGCGCCTGACGGATCACCACGGGCAGCCTCGGAGCCTGCAGGATTTTCATGGCAAGGTTGTCGTGGTCTTCTTTGGATACACCCATTGCCCGGATGTCTGTCCGACCACCATGGACGATTTGGCGAGGGCGGTAAAACTTCTCGGCAAGCATCGATCGGAGGTGCAGGTGCTGTTCGTGACACTCGACCCGGAGCGCGACACCCAGCAGGTGCTGGCACAGTTTGTGCCGTCATTCGATCCTGCATTCCTCGGCTTGTATGGTGATTCGGCAGCTACCGAGGCGGCGGCTAAAGGCTTCAGGATTTATTATCGCAAGCAGCCTTCCGGCGGCAAGGGTGGATACACCATAGACCACAGTGCAGGTGTCTACGTGTTCGATAAGACAGGCTTGCCCAGGCTTTACATGAACTACGGGCAGAAACCGCAGGACATCGCTCACGATCTTGAGTTGTTATTATAGATTTTCAATCAAGACATACTTGTCGCATTACGCTGGGCAGCATATACTCCGCAGTGGGTGCGACATTCTGTCGCGTGGTATGATGGCAAACCACGATTACTTGTATTAAAGGGAGGTAACAATGGCAACGGCGAACGTTGTGACTGGCGAGCAATATAACTACGATATTGTCCGCAAGTTCACTATCATGACCCTGGTATGGGGTGCGGTGGGGATGCTTGTGGGGGTGTACATTGCCTCTGAACTGGCATTTCCGTTCCTTAATTTCGATATTCCGTATATCACGTTTGGCCGCTTGCGCCCGGTACATACCGGCGCCGTGATTTTCGGTTTCGGTGGTAGCGCGCTGTTCGCCACCTCCTACTACGTGGTGCAACGCACCTGTCAGACCCGTCTGTTCGCCTCGGGGCTGGCTAACTTCACCTTCTGGGGCTGGCAGACAGTGATCGTCCTGGCAGCTCTGGGCGACGTGCTCGGCCACTCTCAGGGCCGCGAGTACGCAGAAATGGAATGGCCGATCGACCTGTTGATCGAAGTGGTTTGGGTCGCTTATCTGGCCGTTTTCATCGGTACGCTGATGCGCCGCAAGCAGCCGCATATCTACGTTGCCAACTGGTTCTACCTTGCCTTCATGCTTGCAACGGCTCTGTTGCATACTTTCAATAATCTGGCAGTGCCTATCAGCCTGTTCTCGATGAAATCCTATAGCCTGTTCTCCGGCGCGCAGGATGCCATGACCCAATGGTGGTACGGCCATAACGCAGTGGGCTTCTTCCTGACTGCAGCCTTCCTCGGCATGATGTATTACTTCGTGCCGAAACAGGCCGGCCGGCCTGTGTACTCCTACCGCCTGTCCATCATCCACTTCTGGGCTCTGATCTTCATGTACATGTGGGCCGGTAGTCACCACCTGCACTGGACGGCGATCCCTGACTGGACCTCCACCCTGGCTGCAACCTTCTCCATCATGCTGCTGCTGCCTTCCTGGGGCGGCATGATCAACGGCATCATGACGCTCTCGGGCGCATGGGACAAATTGCGTACCGACCCGGTGATGCGCTTCCTGATCGTGGCCCTGTCGTTCTACGGCATGTCCACTTTCGAAGGTCCGATGATGTCGCTGAAGGACGTCAACGCCCTGTCGCACTATACCGACTGGAC
>DAIDAS010000372.1 GCA_027310505.1 bacterium | reverse complement strand
GTTCAAGGGTATGGCGCAGTAGCAATCGCACGAATTGCCAATGAGCAGGGATGGCCAGTTCCTGGACGAGCTGAAGATTGGCACAAAACCTTGCCCAACAAGCTGGTCTGTAACCGTCGAGTACTGGGTGAGTTCGAGCCTTCAACGAAAGAAGGGAATGTTCGGGTAAAAACAGGAGACCTATGGGAGAACTACTACCCTCCAATTATTTCTGATGAGTTATTTTTGGCTGCGAATGCAGCTGTAGCTCGCCGTCACAACTTGCCAAAAAGACGAGATATGCATTATCACAACGTTTTTCAAGGGATGTTGAAGTGTGGTCATTGCGGAGCAACGATGGCTCGTAAGCTCAAGTCTGGTTCACCCCGCAATTCACCAGGATATGCCCTTTACGTTTGCTCAAATCGTGATAGAGGTCTGACGAAATGTCCGAACGCCAACGCAAAAAATCTTGAAACCTCACTTATTCCTCCATTAATAACGCTTATCGCAGCGGAAATTGTTAAGGAAGAAACCCTTAAAAAGACGCGGAACGAATTGGAGGCTGAGCAGGCTGCGTTAAATGAGGCCAGGAAGGCGGCGGAAAATATTTTGCGAACCATTGAGCAAGTTGGAGCTACGGAGATGCTTGCAAAGCGTATGCGACAGCTAGAGGTGCAAATGAGTGAGAAACGTGTACGCATTGAAGCTTTGGCAGCCAACAAAGCAAACCTTGCTCAGGTTACTTGGGAAGAAGACATTGATGCAGCCATCTACTCGGCACTTAAGGCTGTGCGAGATATTACGGATGAGCATAAAAGCGAACGGGCTTCATTGAGAGAGGACTTTTTGCGTGTAATCCAGTGTATCTGGGTCTGGCCATGTGTGCATGCCGCAGTCAAGCTTCATGCGGAGCCTGAAAATATTTATATACCTTTACAAGAGACTTCTCCGATTGCTGAGGTGCTTGCTGGCCTTCTGATAACACCATCTGAGAGTGCTAATGAACAGCTGACTTTGATAGATTGAATTAGAAATAAAACCGCTGGCTATACCCAAGAGCATGTCTAGAACGGTTCTAGACATGCTCTATTTACATGGGAGACATTATGGCTATCGAGAATGTAGTACACGAAACATCAGCAAAATCGAATGAAGCTGCAATTGTTGTATTTGGTGATGAAGAACTGGCGCAACTTGGGCTTGCACGGGTCAATGCATTTGTGCGCACCGAGCAAAGCAAAAATGCACTGCGGGTACAAAAAAGCAGAAAAAAGTCGGAAGAAAAAGGCATCAAGCAGCTCAACGTGCAAGCACGACCTGAGGTTCACGCAGTTCTCAAACGAATTGCCAAAGAAACTTTGTCCAACCCCAACGGGCTTTCGATAGTATTGCACGACTTACTGACAGAGCATCGGCCAGCGACTGGCAACTTAAAACAGGAGATTGTCCAACCTGGGAAATCCAGTGAGTCTCAAAAAGAGATTTTGTCCAAGATTTTAGATTTAAAGGGGTGGAGGCGCTGGATAGTCATTTTGCTTGGCATTCTTTGAGCTGGTTGTTCAGAAGTCAAAAATGGTCAGGTTTCTATAACAAGCCTGACCACCTAGTATCTTCTGATTAGGCGTTCAGAATTGGCAGTACACCGTCATACCACAGACTGCCTTCAACCAGCTCACCCGGAGTCAATGTGGATGATACAGGAAGCAAGGCAATGTAGATGTCAGCCATTTGCACATCTGTAACCCATCCTCGTCGATACGCATCAGCGAAACTTTCGCAAATGGATTTCAATGCTGAGGGGTTAGTTGCGACTATCACTACACGGAAAAGATGCCGGTTCGGCGTGAGTTCCGTGAGCCATTCGCGTCCAAGAGTATCAGAGCAAAAACGAACAATCTTTTCACGTTCAGCTCGCGACTTCCACGCGTTTTCGACTTCAACCCAAATCATTCCATACTCGGAGCCAATAAGTGCATCAGGGACTTTTCCATCGTAGCCGGACACAGGTGCTTGGCCAGTCTGAATTTGATGTTCAGCCCAAACCTCCAAGGCATTATTCCGACTGAGAATGCAGAACCAATTTGCACAAGCTCGATGTACAGTATTCCCCAGCGGTAAGGATACGCCGCTAGTCACTTTAAGTTGCTTTTCTGTACTAAGGAGCTTTGCCCCCTTAGATGTTAGGACGTAAGCATCAACACCAGTTCCGGCCAACTTTCGAGCCGTAATTAGACCTTGGGTCGTCATACGGTTAACAGTGCGCCGTGCTAATGCTTTTGCTTGGCTTTTGTCTGGCCAAACCAAGGCCGCGAGCATTGATATTGTTAGCCATCCATAGTGATGTAATGACTCCATGATGGCTAATGAATTTTCAAATCCGATTTGTCTTTTGTCCATGCGAGTGTCTTTCGTAGTGTTGTCGAGGGTTAGCACACTTGTGCTTTATCTCGTATAGCAACCACTACTCAGGCCATCACATGGAACTGAAGGAAAATTTATGCCTACCACCCGCTAAACCCTGCTGGACGCAGGGCCGCGGTCTCTCGCCTAGTGGCGAGCACGGCACTTTTCTGGCGCCCCCTTGTGCCGTTTCACGGCGGGGCAACCTCTTTCAACCATCGCCAACCTCTCCCTTTGGGGACAGGTTAATTGGGCTCAGGCTTCGCGGTGCTCCGGTACAAGCTGCGCTTCTACTCGAAATAGGTTGCCCCGCCGTGCTATGCACTTTGGCGGGGGCGGGGCTATGCCCCCGCCAATCACCGTGCTCTGGGGAGCACTATTTTCGCTGGGGCGAAAATTGATTGCCGGCTCCCCCGGCGATTTGCTGTCACGCTAGGGCGCTGAGCAGCAAATCGGACTGCAAGCTGAACGCTCTTGCCCCACTGCTAACGCAGCGGCCCCTTGGTACAATCATTACTCATGGTGTTTTTTGCTGCAATCGAGCAGAATTAATGTCCGTTAAGTCCCAGTAGCAGACGTTCACGAATAACAATCAGAAAGGCCGAAATGAAGTTAATTCTTACTGTATTTGCTTTGTTCGGAATGTATGCATTGTCGGGTCAAGCAGAAGATAAGAAAGAACCAACTTATTACAAATTTAACCTAGTAAAAGGTTCGAGCGTTCCCGTATGTGAAGCCTACTTAGAGCGACTGAACACTACCGTTTATGCAAAACCTCCTTTTTGTGGTCGACCAGAGGCCACATCGGTTCCTGGGTTTACACCGCTTAATCGCAAGCCGCTAACCGCTGAAGAAGCTCATACGCTTTTGCCTAGACTTTCAAAATTTATGCAGCTTCGTATCCAAGGAAGTAAAGAAGATGATGATGCCTACGAAGCAATGTTAAAGAGCAATGGGGTGGGGCCAAGCATTGACTCCTTGGAAACAGTTAAAAAATTTCTTCGAGACGGTGAAATAGTTGCTTGGCGATACGACCCACTCGTTGATATTGATAACGATGGGTCACCTGACAATGTGCTGGTATGGCAGGGCTATGGGCTTAATGCTCCCTTGGGAGTCTGTGGTCAGACTATTGATAATAAGAATTTTTCGACTGATGGCAGTCAGCCTCAGGTGGCCTTCGTTTTGGAGGATTCACAAGAACGCATTGATGAAAATAGGACCATGGAGCTTTTTGGCCATCCCAGTGGAGGATACCCCCTTCCCGCTGGGGCAAAGTCAAAGCAATTTCGGCCAATGGGCAAAACTTTGGGAATCTTCAAATACAAAGATATTTACTACTTCGATACATTTCTCGAATTTAGTGAACTCGAAAGAAAGCCGAAAGGCTCCCCATTGTTAGATGTGTTTCTGCGGAAAAATGGTATGACTCGACGGGTTTGTGAATACCGCATGAACAAAGCCAAATAAAACAGTTATAAAGTTTGAGCAAAAATTGAATGGCGGCTTTTAAGTAAAGTGACCGTCCGTTATGGGCCCAAAGGGGTCATTCAACTCCGGGCAGAGTTAAATTATTCTGAGTCTGAAGGCATATCTGAAGTTGTTCTGATTTTGCCGGATTTACCACTCAGTTCGACTGTTTGAGACTTTTCAATAAACTCATATCTTACTGAGTAATAGAGTTGTCTGTTGCCTTTAAATATCCTGATTTCTGGCCAAGCCCACCCCCCAATACTATCGTATCCCGCACTCAATGCGATTTTGAAAATACCGCTGGATAAATGACAATGCTTTACGATTTTCTGGAAATCTCCAGACTTATCTCTTTTCTCAGCCAGTTTATCGGCTGAATAAATCACTTCATTTTCGGTATTCTTCGTAGGTATATCTAGGTCATCGGATAAGTAGGCAAAGAAGGTCAATTTATCTTGTTTAGGATTGCAAGAGTAATTCCCAAAATAATATGACGTGTCAGCGTATGCGTTTGGCATCAAAACCAAATACACAAGAAAAATAACCCAGATTCGCTGCAATTCATTCCCCTTAGATACAACTCAGTTAATGACCGCTTTTGGGACATTTCAGACAGTCCGACTTGTTCAAGAAATTCACTTCAAATTATGCATGGTTATCGATGAACCACTTTCATCCTACACTAACAAAGAAAAACCTAAACAGTAGCACTTTTCTCGTAACCCCATTTTTCATATTACCTTATCACCAAATATTTGCGCGCGTGGCGCGCTTAACATAGTGTAGCCAATGGGATGGATGGTAAGGACTGAGCGCAGCGAGGTCCGGTTGAAATGGTCTTTGGCAATTTTGCTTACCGAAAGATAGCCCTGAGTCTGCTGCGGGTTATGTAATTCACAACCTTGTTAGATTAGGTAAATTTATAACGATTCCTGCCTATATAAGAAAATATTATGGTCAAAATCCGTTAAAAACTCTCTTTGTTTGAAAATCACTCTCTACACGTTGAAGGGGTCATATTTTCTGCACCCCTTAAACAACTGAAAGGATTTTCAACATGAATAACCAAAAACGCCCAATCCCCGCTTATCTTGGCACTCGTTATATTCGAGTTCCGATTGACCTGCTACAAGATGCTCGCCTGACTGAACGTCAGCTACGTACGATGCTTGCGCTCTATGCTCACGCAAATGACGAAGGCATTTGTAATCCATCACGGGAGACTTTATCTCGTTACACCCATATCAATGCGGTCACTGCTATTTCTGAGACAACCACCCATCTTCAAAACATGGGCTTACTGACTAAAAAACAACCTCAAAAGCGTGCAGGAATTTCCACCGTCTACACTTTGAAGCCTTATGCACAACAAACAGCTTCCGAGGAAGTCAAAAATAACGCCGAAAGTGAAAAAGAATGGCGCTCACCAGACGATTACAGACAAAGCGATGATGAAAGTAATGGGGATATAGGTCTCTACTATGACGACGAAGAGTCGGATTATGAGTATTGATAGCTAGTTTAGACTACAGAGGGGTATCGAGTTCTTGATACCCTTTTTCATTTGCGAAAGCCTAATTGGTTGGCTTGGTTAAGGCTTCAAGTTCAGAAAGCCATGTAATTGCGCTTTGTCTATCAGATTTACACATTTCAATTGATGGTTGTAGCCCAGAGCAGCATCCAGGCCGACTTGAAAGTCCAAAAATCGCACATTTATTTTCAGACGTTAGTTGAGCGCATCTAACCCCCGCAGGTTTCCCATTAGGCATTCCAGGTATAGGACTAGAGATTGAAGGCGCAATACAGCACGCGCCACACTCTTCACGGCAGTTCATGTATACCTTTAGTTGACAACCGGCTTGCCGTCCGGCATGCCGGGGATGGGGCTGGAAATCGAGGGCGCGATACAGCACGCACCGCACCCTTCACGACATTCCACCTTAAGCCTTCTGGTAGACTTCGGCGCCTTTCTTGACGAATTCCACGGCCTTTTCCTGCATGCCCTTCTTCAGTGCCTCCTCTTCAGAAATGCCCTGGTTTGCGGCGTAGTCGCGTACATCCTGGGTGATCTTCATGGAGCAGAAGTGCGGCCCGCACATGGAGCAGAAGTGTGCCTGCTTGGCGCCTTCCTGCGGCAGGGTTTCGTCGTGGAATTCCTTGGCTTTGTCCGGGTCGAGGCCAAGGTTGAACTGGTCATCCCAACGGAACTCGAAACGTGCCTTGGATAGCGCATTGTCGCGGATTTGGGCGCCGGGGTGCCCCTTGCCCAAGTCGGCGGCATGGGCGGCGATCTTGTAGGTGACGATGCCGACGCGCACGTCTTCCTTGTCCGGCAGGCCCAGGTGTTCCTTGGGCGTGACATAGCACAGCATGGCGCAGCCGTACCAGCCGATCATGGCGGCCCCGATGCCGGAGGTTATGTGGTCGTAGCCCGGAGCGATATCGGTGGTCAGCGGGCCCAAGGTATAGAATGGCGCCTCATCGCAGTGCTTCAACTGCATGTCCATGTTTTCCTTGATCATGTGCATCGGCACGTGACCCGGACCTTCGATCATCACCTGCACGTCATGTTTCCAGGCGATCTGGGTCAGCTCGCCCAGCGTGATCAGTTCGGCAAACTGCGCTTCGTCGTTGGCATCGTAAATGGAGCACGGACGCAGGCCGTCGCCCAAGCTGAAGCTGACGTCATAGGCCTTCATGATTTCGCAAATGTCTTCGAAGTGTTCGTACAGAAACGACTCCTTGTGGTGCGCCAGGCACCACTTGGCCATGATGGAGCCGCCACGGGAGACGATACCGGTCATGCGCTTGGCCGTCATCGGGATATGCTGCAGGCGCACGCCGGCATGGATGGTGAAGTAGTCCACACCTTGCTCGGCCTGTTCGATCAGAGTGTCGCGGAAGATTTCCCAGGTCAGTCTTCGGCCTTGCCGTCGACTTTTTCCAGCGCCTGGTAGATGGGCACGGTGCCGATCGGTACCGGGCTGTTGCGGATGATCCACTCGCGGGTTTCGTGGATGTTCTTGCCGGTGGAGAGGTCCATTACGGTGTCGCCGCCCCCGCGGATCGACCACACCATCTTTTCGACTTCTTCGCTGATGGAGGAGGCGAGCGCTGAGTTGCCGATGTTGGCGTTGATCTTCACCAGGAAGTTGCGGCCGATGATCATCGGCTCCAGTTCCGGGTGGTTGATGTTGGCTGGAATGATGGCGCGGCCACGGGCCACTTCGTCGCGCACGAATTCGGGCGTGATCACCGCAGGAATCGACGCGCCGAAGTTCTGCCCCCCGTGCTGCTTGAGAATCAGCTCGCTAAGGCCTTCGCGGCGCTGGTTTTCGCGGATGGCGATGAATTCCATTTCCGGCGTGATGATGCCTTGGCGTGCGTAGTGCATTTGCGACACGTTCTTGCCAGCCTTGGCGCGGCGCGGTGTGCGGGTCAGGTTGAAACGCAGTTCTGCCAGTGCCGGATCGGACTTGCACTGGTTGCCGTAGTCGGAAGTCAGGCCGCTTAGCACCTCGGTGTCGTTGCGTTCTTCGATCCACTTGGCACGTAGTGCCGGCAGGCCGTTGCGGATGTCGATCTTGGCTTCGGGGTCGGTATACAGGCCGGAGGTGTCATACACCACGACCGGCGGGTTTTTCTCGGCGCCGAAGGCTGATGGCGTGTCGGACAGGCTGATCTCGCGGAACGGCACCTTGATGTCCGGGCGGCTGCCGGTGACATACACCTTGCGCGACTTGGGAAAAGCCCTGGTTGCGGCTTCGTCCAGTTCGGCGGCAACATTGAGGAATTTGGGATTGGCGTTCATTGGGTACTCCTAGGAGGAAAAACGTAAGGAGCATTTGCCATGCTTCCCTACGGCGGCATGATCCGCATCAGGTTCAAAGGGTGTATCTCACTGCCTCGCGGCAGACCCCCAGCAATGCCTGCGAAAGTACTTGAAATATGGAATAATTGCAAGAATTTACGGTGTAGGGATATTGCAAAAATGAGCCTCGAGCAAGCGCGATTCAATATGATCGAACAGCAGATCCGCCCATGGGAAGTGCTGGATGCGACCGTGCTCGATCTGCTCAAGCAGGTGCCGCGCGAGGACTTTGTGCCCGCCCAGTATGCCGGGCTCGCTTTCGCCGACCTTGAAATTCCCATCGGGTACGGGCAAAGCATGCTCTCGCCAAAACTGGAAGCACGCATCATTCAATCGCTGGGGCTGAAGAAAACCGACAAGGTGCTGGAGGTCGGCACCGGCAGCGGCTACATGACTGCTTTACTGGCCCGGCTGGCCGGTGAGGTGGTCAGTGTCGACTGTGTCGAAGAATTTACCGCCGCTGCACGCCAGAAAATGCGTCAGCATGGGGTCGATAATGTGATGCTGGAAACCGGCGATGCTGCGCAAGGCTGGCAGGCGCATGCGCCTTACGATGTCATCGTCCTGACCGGCTCCGTGCCTCTGCTGGTGGAGGCATTCAGGCAGCAGCTCAAGCCGGGCGGACGCCTGTTCGCTGTGGTGGGTGAGGCGCCGGTGATGGAGGCGACGCTGCTTTCCTGCCCTACCTCTAACGTATATCGCACTGAAAAACTTTTTGAGATTTGCATTCCGTCGTTGGTGAACGCTCCCCAGCCCGAGCGTTTTACCTTCTAGTCATCTATTCCCAGTTCCTGGATTTTCCGCGTCAGGGTATTGCGCCCCATCCCCAGCAGCGTGGCGGCTTCGATGCGCCGTCCGCCGGTGTATTCAAGCGCTTTGGTGATCATCAGCCGCTCGAATTGATGGGTCAGGTTTTCCAGGATGTTGTGCTCGTTACGGTTCAGCAGGTCGGATACTTCCTGGCCCAGTGCCTCCTGCCACGAGGCGGCGTGGAGCGGTCGGCTTTGATCCTCGCGCAGTTCCGGCGGCAGGTCGGCGACGTCGATATTCTGCCCGGGCGCCATGACGGTGAGCCAGTGGCAGACGTTCTCCAGTTGGCGCACGTTGCCGCTCCAGCCCAGCGTGGTGAGGTAGCGCAGCGCAGAAGCGGAAAGCTGCTTCGGTTCCACCCCGAGTTCGGCCGCGCTATGCTGCAGAAAATATCTGGCCAGTAGTGGGATATCCTCGCGACGCTCGCGTAGCGGCGGCAGGCGCAGCCGGATGACGTTGAGCCGGTGAAACAAGTCTTCGCGGAACAGGCCTTGCTTGACGCGCTCCTCTAGGTCCTGGTGGGTGGCGGCAATGATGCGCACATTGACCTTGACCGGCTGGTGGCCGCCCACCCGGTAAAACTGTCCATCGCTCAGCACCCGCAATAATCGGGTTTGCAGGTCGGCCGGCATGTCGCCGATCTCGTCCAGGAACAGGGTGCCGCCATCGGCCTGTTCGAAGCGCCCGCGTCGTGCCGCCTGCGCGCCGGTAAAGGCGCCGCGTTCGTGGCCGAACAGCTCTGATTCCAGCAGATCCTTGGGAATGGCCGCGGTATTGATGGCGATAAACGGTTTGTCTGCACGCGGACTGTGCCGGTGAAGCGCCATTGCCACCAGTTCTTTGCCGGTGCCGGATTCGCCGTTGATCATGACCGTTGAGTGTGAGCGCGACAGGCGACCGATGGCGCGAAATACTTCTTGCATCGCGGGTGCTTGGCCGATGATTTCCGGCGTTTCTTGCGGTTCTTCGCTTTCTGCGGCCTGGCGGGTGCTTTCTTCAACGGCCCGGCGGATGATGTCTACCGCCTGATCTACGTCGAAAGGCTTTGCCAGGTATTCGAACGCGCCACCCTGGAATGCTGCTACAGCGCTCTCCAGATCGGAATAAGCCGTCATGATGATGACTGGCACATCCGGCAGGCGCTTCTTGATCTCTTGCAGAAAATCCAGGCCGGAGCCATTCGGCATGCGGATGTCGCTGACGACCACCTGAGGTTGCTCTTCACCCAATGCGGCGAGGGCATCAGGCGCTGACGCGAAGGTTCTGCATTCCATTTCGGTGCGCGCGAGTGCTTTCTCGAAGACCCAGCGGATGGAGCGGTCATCGTCGATGATCCAGATTGGTTTCATGGTGTCACCTGTTTGATGGATTTGTATGCGGTCGATTCCAGCGGCAGCAGGATCGTAAAGCAGGTGTGGCCGGGGCGGCTCTCGCAGTCGATCATGCCGTGGTGCTGGGTGATGAAGGTTTGTGCCAGGGTCAGTCCCAGGCCGGAGCCCTCGGCGCGCCCGGAAACCAGCGGATAGAAGATGCGGTCGCGAATTTCCGGTGGGATACCTGGGCCATTGTCGATAATTTGCAGCTTGATTGCGACGCGATAGCGTTTTCTGGCCAGCGTCACCTGCCGTTCGGCCCGGGTGCGCAGGATGAGTTCGCCTTTGCCCTCCATGGCCTGCACGGCATTGCGGGCGATGTTGAGGACGGCCTGGATCAGTTTCTCGCGGTCGCCGATCAGATCCGGCAGGCTGGTGTCGTAGTCGCGGCGGATGACAATGCCTTGGGGCGATTCTGCCAGCAACAGGCTGCGTACCCGTTCCAGCACCTCGTGAATGTTGGTGGGTTCGTACTTGGGAACGCGGTGCGGCACCAGCAGCCGGTCCATCAGCAGTTGCAGGCGGTCGGCTTCCTTGATGATGACCTGGGTATATTCGCGCAAAGAAGGTTGGGGAAGTTCGTGTTCCAGCAACTGCGCGGCACCGCGCAACCCACCCAGCGGGTTGCGGATTTCATGCGCAAGGTTGCGTAGCAGTTCCGCGTTGGCCTGTTGCTGAATCAGCATGCGTTCCTCGCGCGCAATACGCAATTGCTGGTCCATCTGCTGAAACTCCAGAACCAGACGTACCGGGGGGGAATCCACCGGCGTGGCAGTGCAGGTGACAGCCAGCGAATTCTGGCGCACGGTGGTGATGGGGAATTCATGCTCGCGGAACGGGCTGTTCCCGGCCAGTGCGCTGTCCACGGCGGTCAGCAACACCTCGGCGCCGGGGAAAACCTGCGCCAGGGGCAAGCCTTCCATCTGGTGGGTGCTGACAGCAAACAAGACCTCTGCAGCGGGATTGGCGTACAAGACGCGACTATCGCCGTCCAGTAACAGAACGGCGGTGGCGAGGTGCTCGAGGCCGGCGAATGCGGTAGGGGTCAGGGTATTCATTGCCTTCTGGAT
>DAIDAS010000369.1 GCA_027310505.1 bacterium | reverse complement strand
ATTATAGCCACGTTGAGCAGTTCCATAAAAGGCATAAAAGGTAAACTAAAGATCATGGCGACCAAACCCAAGCAAGACCTGCAACTCGCACTGATACTCGAGGCTCGACACCACAACCCGTTTGCCTGGTTGGGGCTGCATCGTCACGATAATCAAGCCATACTGCGCACCTTTCTTCCTTATGCGTCCCGTGTGTGGCTGCAGACCGCAAGCGGGTGGGAAGAAATGAAACGCACCCATCCCGATGGACTCCACGTATGGTCCGGCAAAGACGAGCCCGCCCGCCCCTGCCTGCTTCGTATCGAGCAGGACGGCAAGACTGTCGAGAAACACGACCCCTACACCTTCGCGCCACTGACTTCCGATCATGACCTGCACCTGTTTGGTGAAGGCCGCCTGCGTCGCGCCTATGACATGCTGGGGGCACACCCTGACCAATGCCAGGGCATTGAGGGTGTCCGCTTCGCGGTCTGGGCGCCAAATGCCGAACGTGTCAGCGTCATCGGCGACTTCAACCGCTGGGATGGCCGCATCCATCCCATGCGTGCACTGGGATCCAGCGGCGTCTGGGAAATGTTCATCCCAGAACTGCCCGTGGGCAGTCTGTACAAGTTCGAAATCCGCAATCGCCATAGCGGCCACACCGCAGTCAAGGCCGACCCCTATGGCTTCAGCTTTGAGGTTCGGCCGAGCACCGCCGCCCTTGTCACATCCCGCACCCCTTATGTCTGGCATGACAGCGCATGGTTGCAGCAGCGTGGCAGCAACGACTGGCTGCATCAGCCCATGAATGTGTACGAACTCCATGCCGGCTCATGGAAGCGCGGAGAGCACAATCGTTTCCTCAATTTTCGTGAACTGGCGGCACAATTAGTGCCCTACGTCCAGCAACTGGGCTTCACCCATATCGAGCTGATGCCGATCAGCGAGCATCCGCTGGACGAATCCTGGGGCTACCAGACCACCGGCTACTTCGGCGTAACCAGCCGTCTTGGCTCACCGGACGATTTCCGCGCATTTGTCGACGCCTGCCACCAGGCCCATATCGGCGTGATTCTTGACTGGGTACCGGCGCACTTCCCCAAAGACAGCTGGGCACTGGCGCGCTTCGACGGTACCGCCCTGTATGAACACGAAGATCCACGCCTGGGCGAACATCAAGACTGGGGCACCCTGATTTTCAACTACGGCCGCAACGAGGTCCGTAACTTTCTGCTCGCCAACGCACATTTCTGGCTGAACGAGTTTCATATCGACGGCCTGCGCGTAGATGCGGTCGCCTCCATGCTGTACCTGGATTACTCACGCAAGCACGGAGAGTGGCTGCCGAACAAGTTCGGCGGACGTGAAAACCTGGAAGCCATCGACTTCCTGAAGGAACTCAACATGATGGTGCATGAAGAGTTTCCCGGTGCGTTGACCATTGCCGAAGAATCCACTGCGTGGCCCATGATTTCACGGCCGGTATATCTGGGAGGACTGGGCTTCTCCATGAAATGGAACATGGGCTGGATGAACGACACGCTCGCCTACTTCAAACAAGACCCGGTGCATCGCCGCTATCACCACAACTCCCTCACCTTCGGCCAGTTGTACGCTTATACCGAAAACTTCGTCCTGCCGTTTTCGCATGATGAAGTCGTGCACGGCAAACGTTCCCTGCTCGACAAAATGCCGGGCGACGGCTGGCAGAAATTCGCCAACCTGCGGCTGCTGCTCACCTACCAGATGACTTACCCCGGGAAGAAGCTCAATTTCATGGGTAATGAATTCGGCCAGGGACGCGAATGGAACGTAGGCACCGGCCTCGACTGGCATCTGCTCAATACGCACTGGCACCAAGGCGTGCAACAACTCATGGGCGACCTGGGGCGGCTGTATGTCGGCACGCCCGCGTTGCATGACCTGGACTTCAATCATGAAGGCTTCGCCTGGATCGACTGTCACGATGCCGACCAATCTATCATCAGCTACCAGCGTCGCGCCCGTGATGGCTCCTGCGTACTGGTGCTGCTCAACTTTACACCGGTTCCCCGCCACGGCTACCGAATCGGCGTGCCACAAGCCGGGAAATACCGCGAAACCCTCAATAGCGATGCCGAATGTTATGGCGGCGGAAATCTGGGAAATGGTGCCGGATTGCAATCCGAAGACCAACCCTGGATGGGATATCCACACTCTGTCGTGGTAACATTGCCACCGCTGGCCGGACTAATACTCAAAATTGACGCATAAAATCAATCCGGTTCCAGCAATAGCGAATAACAGAACGCAAAACCAAGGTTACCATGTCGAAACTGACTACTTCTCCAATCTGGCGGAGGCTCACCAAGCATCAACAGGAAATCGCGCCCAGGCACATGCGCGAGATGTTTCAGGATGACCCGCAAAGATTCGACAAATTCTCGTTGAAATTCAACGAAATTCTGCTGGATTACTCCAAGAACCGGATCACCGAAGAAACACTGGCCCTGCTGTTGGAATTGGCCCGGGAAAGCCGAGTCGAAGAGTGGCGCGAACGCATGTTCAATGGTGAAAAAATCAATTTCACCGAAAACCGCGCCGTCCTGCACACCGCCCTGCGCAATCGTTCCAACAAGCCGGTACTGGTCGACGGCAAGGACGTCATGCCTGATGTCAACCGCGTGTTGAAACAAATGCGAAGCTTCACCGAGCGTGTCAGGAATGGCGAGTGGAAAGGCTATACCGGAAAACCCATTACCGATATCGTCAACATCGGCATTGGCGGCTCCGACCTCGGTCCATTCATGGCCTGCACGGCGCTCAAGCCCTATACCCGCCCGGACCTGCATGCCCATTTCGTTTCCAACGTCGATGGCGCGCATCTGGGCATGACTCTGCAGCGCTGCAATCCGGAAACCACGCTGTTCATCGTTGCGTCAAAGACCTTCACGACACAAGAAACGTTGACCAACGCCCGTTCGGCACGCGCCTGGTTCCTGGAAACAGCCAAGGACGAAAAACAGATTGCAAAGCACTTCGTTGCACTCTCCACCAACGCCACCGAAGTGTCGAAGTTCGGCATCGATACCGCCAACATGTTCGAGTTCTGGGACTGGGTGGGAGGACGATATTCCCTGTGGTCATCCATTGGCCTATCCATCGCGCTGGATATCGGCATGGACAACTTCGAAGCCCTGCTGCAGGGTGCCTTCGAGATGGACCAGCACTTCCGCACTACCCCGCTGGAAAAAAACCTGCCTGTGATCATGGCCATGATCGGCATCTGGTACAACAATTTCTTTGGAGCACAGACGCACGCCATTCTGCCCTACGACCAGACATTGTCGCGCTTTGCTGCCTACTTCCAGCAAGGCGACATGGAAAGCAACGGCAAATTCGTCGATCGTGAGGGCCGTCGCGTCGATTATGACACCGGCCCCATTATCTGGGGCGAGCCCGGAACCAATGGTCAGCATGCCTTCTATCAGCTGATTCATCAGGGCACCAAGATGATTCCTTGTGACTTCCTGATGCCGATCGAAACCCAATATCCAATGGGCGAACATCATGAAATCCTGTTCTCCAACTTCCTGGCCCAGACCAAAGCCCTGATGCAGGGGAAAACCGCTGAAGAGGCTCGCGCCGAACTGGAAGCCGCTGGCGTGAAGGGCGAAGAACTCGAATTGCTGCTGCTGCACAAGGTATTCCGTGGCAACCGCCCCACCAATTCCATCCTGTTCCAAAAACTCACACCCAAGATACTGGGTTCCCTCATCGCAATGTACGAGCACAAGATTTTCGTGCAGGGCATCGTGTGGAACATCAACTCTTTTGATCAGTGGGGAGTAGAACTTGGCAAACAGTTGGCGCAAACGATATTCCCGCAATTGGCTGGCAAGGAAAAGGCCGTGGATCATGACGCATCCACCAACGGCCTGATCAATCATTACAAGAACAATCGTGAAGCATGACACCAGACGCCGCCTGGCTCGCGCGGCACGTTAAACGATTGCTTGCGAGCTACCAGCACTGGACAGGTCAAGATCTGCTGCCTGCCGGGCTGGATGACACACAGGTAATCACGGCAATGGAAATGGCCGATTTTGCCTTGGTTTCGCACGGCACCCAGGTCGACCCGATTTTCAACTACGCCAACAAGGTTGCGCTGCGCCTATTTGAAATGTCGTGGCAGGAATTCACCGCCCTGCCCTCACGCCACTCGGCCGAACCAATGGCGCAAGCCGAACGCGAACGCCTGTTGGAGCGGGTATCGAAGCATGGTTATATCGATGACTACAGCGGCATCCGGATTTCGCGCAGCGGTCGGCGCTTTCGCATCACCCATGCAACCGTGTGGAACCTTCTGGATGAAAACGGGGAATACTACGGCCAGGCGGCACTGATCCCTGAGTACCAGTTACCGCCTGGATGACTTTCTCAAGACAACCCAACAAACTGTTCCACAAGCTTACCTTACAGACTGAACAACATGCTGGGCATCCAGCTTATCGCGAAATTCCTGCAATATGT
>DAIDAS010000342.1 GCA_027310505.1 bacterium | reverse complement strand
GTCCATGGGCCGATGCCGCGTATGCGCAACAACTGCTCGCGGATTTCCTCGATCGGGGGCGCATCGGCAATCCATTGATCCAGTGGCAACCGCTGGTCTCGCACCATCTGACTGAGGATGAGCAAGGTCTGCGCCTTGGTTTGTGAAAATCCGGCCAGACGCAACTGTTCGAGACTTAAGCCTGCAATCCGGCTGGCATCGGGATAACAGGCCAGCCCTCCGGAATGCTTCAGTCCGGCAACCTGGATCAGTTTTCGCCGCAACGAGGTCGCCGCGCTCACGCTGATTTGCTGGCCAGTCACCGCCCAGGTCAAGGCCTCGAACGGGCTGGCCGAAACCGGCACCCGCAGCCCGGACTGTTTGGCGATCAATGGCCCCAATTGCGGATGTTCGCGGTAATGCCGCTCGAATTCCCCAATCGGCTGCGTCAACCCCAGCATGCGCTGGACAAGCGCTTTCAGTGCGGCAAGGTCTCCTGCGTCTGCCAGCCCGTCAACGGACAATTCAGCAACCGCTTGTCGCGCATCGAATGCGATCGTAAGACAGGCCGGCTGCCCCTGCCATGCCAACCCTTTTTGCAGGGTGCTGCCATCGAGCCTTTCAGCCACAGCCTGTGCGTCGCGATTGTGGAATTCGAAAATATCACGTGTACGAAAATCATGAGGCAGATCGATTTTGCACGACATCACCGTGCCTAGGTTCTGACGAAGCTGATCCATTCCGGAATTCATAACCCTCAATGTCCGCCGGTCAGCGGCACAAACCTCACCGGGATCACCTGCTGGCGATGCATATGACCGGCCTCATCCTTGGTGATCAGCAACAGTTCCTGCACATCGAACGCCTCTCCCACGGGGATCACCATACGCCCGCCCGGTTTGAGCTGGTCTAGCAACGGCTGCGGCACGTGGCTGGCACCGGCAGTCACAATCACGCCATCGAACGGCGCATGCTCCGGCCAGCCCTGATAGCCATCCCCCACCCTGACATGAACCCGCTCGTAGCCTAACACCTGCAGCATCTCGGCTGACTGTCGGGCGATTGGCTCGACGATCTCGATGGAATACACCTCCACGCCCAGTTCGGCCAGCACCGCCGCCTGATAGCCGGAGCCGGTGCCGACTTCCAGCACGCGATCGCCAGTATCGAGCGCCATCAGGTCGGTCATCAGTGCAACGATATAAGGCTGTGAGATGGTCTGGTTGTGGCCGATGGAAAGCGGACGATTCTGGTAGGCATAGCGGCGCTCATCTTCGGGCACGAAGCGATGGCGCGGCACCCGCAGCATGGCATCAAGCACCTGCGGGGATAACCCCGCGCCGCCGTATGTCGGCGCGAGTTCCCCGGCCATTTCGGTGATTTCCTCCACCATCGCGCGGCGACGTTGCACGTATTCCGTGTCGAGTGCCTGATCTGCCACCGCCCTTATCGCCTCCTTGACACCAAGGTCCGGAGCAGGCGACTACTGAACGCCAGGCCTGCGCCTTGCGGGCAGCAGATCGAGTCCAGCCAGTTGTTCGTGCAGGTCCAGCACCGAGAGCTTGCTGTAATCCCTGGCGACCTGTTTCAGGTCGAAGCCGTTAACGCGATGCAGTTCGTCTCGCAACGAACCCAGCATCCTGCTATCAGCCGCCAGTACCACCTGATCGGCTTTGCGGCTACGCGCCAGCTCTGTGGTCGCCGATGCAACCTGCCGCGCAAAGCGACGCTCGTATTCTGCCCGATGCTGGTCCCGGTGATCATCATATCCGTGCGACCCCCCGCCGCCAGTGCTGCGGTTACCTCCGCTGTTATCCGACCATAGGTTTTTTCCCGCGACTTCCTGCTGCGGGTTGACCAGACACTCTTGCTCCACCAGTCGCGGGCTTGATTCGTAGGCAGGAGACTCAGCCGGCTCCAGGGTAAAAAATCGGGCTTGTGCGCCGTTGGTAACGACAACGATGGTGTTCATCTGGCTTATCCTCCGCATCAGGGTTGGGATCGGCGCAAACGCGCCGCATATCGACCTTCAGAAGGACATGCAATCGATCAGGCATGTCACGCTTTCATGATATGCCTGATTCGTAATAATTCAAGACAGGAATTTCCACATTACGATGCCGGGGCCATGCATGACCCGGCATCGCGTGGATTGACACCGGTCACATCACTCTTCGGTATTGGTATCCGGCGTGGCGGTGATTTTGTGGATGGTCAGATCGGCGCCTTCGAATTCGCCTTCTGCATCCAGGCGGATGCCTACCAACCACTTGAGCGCCCCATACACTGCAAAGCCGCCGACAACTGCAATGACAACCCCAAGCGCCGTGCCAGCCAGTTGTGCACCAAAGCTGACACCGCCCATGCCGCCCAGCGCCTTCATGCCGAAAACACCGGCGGCGATGCCGCCCCAGGCACCGCACAGTCCGTGCAGCGGCCATACGCCGAGTACATCGTCGATCTTCCAACGATTCTGCGTCAGGGTAAATGCCCAGACGAACAAAGCGCCGGCGACCGCACCCGTCACCAGTGCGCCCAGCGGATGCATCACGTCGGAACCGGCACATACGGCAACCAGTCCGGCCAGCGGGCCGTTGTGCACAAAGCCGGGGTCGTTCCTGCCGGCCACCAGCGCCGCCAGGGTGCCGCCGACCAGCGCCATCAGGGAGTTCAGTGCCACCAGACCGCTCACGGCCTGTAGCGTCTGCGCCGACATGACATTGAAACCGAACCAGCCGACAGTCAATATCCAGGCACCCAGCGCCAGAAACGGGATGCTGGATGGAGGAAATGCATGCAGGCGGCCATCCTTGCTGTAACGGCCACGGCGCGCGCCGAGCATGATGACCGCGCCCAGCGCGATCCAGCCACCCATGGCATGCACCACAACGGAGCCGGCAAAGTCATGGAATTTGGCGCCAAACGAAGCATTCAGCCAATCCTGCACACCGTAATGGTTGTTCCATGCAATGCCCTCGAAGAAGGGATACACCAGTCCGACGAGCATAAACGTAGCCGCCAGTTGGGGGTTGAATTTGGCACGCTCGGCAATGCCACCGGAAATGATGGCGGGAATGGCCGCGGCAAAAGTCAGCAGAAAGAAGAACTTGACCAGTTCGTAGCCATTTTTTACGGAAAGCACTTCTGCGCCCTGCAGAAAACCGACGCCATAAGCAACGCTATAACCGATGAAAAAATAGGCGATGGTAGAAACCGAAAAATCCACCATGATCTTGACCAGTGCATTTACCTGGTTCTTGCGGCGCACTGTGCCGACTTCCAGAAATGCGAATCCGGCGTGCATCGCCAGCACCATGATGGCACCGAGCAAAATAAATAAAACATCGCCGCTAGTCTGAGTTGCTTCCATTTTTTTCTCCGAATAAACGATCCGCTTGTGTGAGCAAGAAGTAAGCCAATCTGGCAACTCTTTGTTTTTACTTTGATTAGATAATACACCAACAGAAACAATGCACCTTGCTTGTGCATTACGCAGTGCGAGTGCATCAAATTGGTGCGCAGCGCATATTCTTTACAGAAGATTCAGACTTATGCACCATGTATCTACTTAAATGCAGGCAGAGAAGCAGAGCATGTTTGAATCCGCAGAACTCGGTCACAAAATCGACAAAAAAACATACAAGGAACAAGTTCCGGCACTGCGTGAGGCCCTGCTGGATGCCCAGTTCGACCTGGCACAAGCAGGGAATTTTCCCGTCATCATCCTGATCGGAGGGGTCGATGGTGCCGGCAAGGGTGAAACTGCCAACCTGCTGAATGAGTGGATGGATCCTCGCCATATCCACACCCAGGCCTTTGGCGCACTATCGGATGAAGAAAGCGAACGTCCTCTCATGTGGCGCTTCTGGCGCGCACTCCCCCCCAAAGGCAAGGTCGGCATCTATTTCGGCTCATGGTATACCGAACCTATCGTGAAACGCGCATATGGCGAAACGGACAAGGAAACGCTGAGCTATTCGCTCGAGGAGATTGTGCGCTTTGAAAAAATGCTCACCGACGAAGGTGCGCTGATACTCAAGTTCTGGTTTCATCTCTCCAAGGAAAAGCAGAAAGAACGCATCCACTCCCTGGAAGACAACCCCAAGACCCGCTGGCGGGTAACCGAGATCGACAAACGCCATCTCAAGCTTTACGACAAGTTCCGTGAAATCTCCGAGCATGTCTTGCGCGACACCAGCACAGCCGAAGCGCCCTGGATCATTGTCGAGGGTTTTGACGCAAACTACCGCAACCTCACCGTGGGCAAGCAAGTGCTGCAGGCCATGCGCAAACGACTCGAACAGCATGATGGTCGCCCCCTCGCTTCTGCCGCGCCTCCACTGATGACGCCGGTGGATAACCTGCAATTGATCAATACGCTCGACCTGTCTCTGAAACTCGACAAGACCATCTATGAGAGAAAGCTGGAAAAATACCAGGGTCGGCTCAACATACTCACGCGCGACCCAAAGTTCAAAGATATTTCCGTCATCATCGTATTCGAAGGACTGGATGCCGCAGGCAAAGGTGGCAGCATCCGCCGCATCACCCATGCCATCGACGCACGCATGTTCAGCATCACGCCGATTGCCGCACCAACTGAAGAGGAGCGTGCCCAACCTTATCTGTGGCGTTTCTGGCGGCATATTCCCCGCCGCGGCAGGCTCGCAATTTTCGATCGCTCCTGGTATGGCCGCGTGCTGGTGGAGCGGGTCGAAGGGTTATGTAGCGAATACGACTGGATGCGTGCCTATAGTGAAATCAACGACTTCGAGGAACAACAGGCGCGCAATGACATCGTACTCGTCAAATTCTGGTTGCAGATCAGCAAGGAAGAACAACTGCGCCGTTTCGAGGAGCGTCAGCAAATTTCATTCAAACGATTCAAAATCACGGATGAAGACTGGCGTAATCGGGAGAAATGGGATGATTACCAGGCGGCCGTGAGCGACATGATCGACCGCACCAGCACCCTCCACGCGCCGTGGACCGTAGTCGAGGCTGAAGACAAGAACTTTGCCCGCATCAAGATACTGAAAACGCTGTGCGAACGCATAGAGCAGGCCGTCGCGGATTAGGGCACGCCCTAGTTTGGCATCTTTGGAACAAGATGCTCGGCGGCATCTGGATCACCCATCCAGAAGTAGTAGAACTCGCGCACAACCAACAGGAACATGTCGCGCGTCTCTTTCATGTCAAAAAGAGGTATCGTCGCATGCACGGCTACACGATAATGGGCGCCATCCTTGCACTCGACCTCACGCAAGCGTAATAACAGCAGCTTGACCAGCCTGGATCGGGTTTCCACCACTTCCTGCTCCGCCCCTTCCTGCCGCAATGCAGAGGCGTAGGCCTTGAGCGACCACTTCTCGGTGATGCTGAACTGTTCCTTGTCGAGGCTCTTCCAGATCGTTTTGAGGTCTTCTGTCGGAACCGTGGCCATCATGGGCGAAACCTCGTAGCCGCCACCGGCATGCAGGGCCGCAATGGCCTTGATATCGTTGACCCAGAACCGCTGATACTCAAGCGCGACATTCATCAGAAATGGCCAGGTGGATTTCTCGCACCCCTGTAACGCCTCATCTACGCTGCTACGGTACAACTCCCCATCCTGCGGTTGTTCGGCAAGTAGTGGTATCAGACGCAACAGAAAAGCCTTGCGCTGATCCAGATTGGCCTCATCCGCGCCCTTTTTGCTCATCAAGTTCAGGTAGGCGTTCAGCGCCACAAATTCTCTATCGGTATTGGCCATTGGTCAGTGTTGTGTCCCTTAAAAAACTGCTGCCACTTTCGCGTCGGCGGCGACCCTCATCATCATCTGCACACCCGTCTCGAACATCGTTCCGAACACTGGTAGAAAATACCCCATCGAGAGTGAGATGACAATAAATCCGACCGCCAGTGTCAGCGGGAAGCCAACTGCAAAAATGTTGAGCTGAGGCGCAGCACGCGTCAGCACAGCCATCGCCACGTTGGTCATCATGAGTACGGCCACGACTGGCAGCGAGATCAGGACTCCGCCACGGAATACCTCGCCCCCCCATAGCGCCAGCGTTCGCCAGCCTTCGCCAGAAAATGCATGCAGGCCGACAGGGAGCACCCTGAAACTCTCCACCAGTGCCGTAATCACCATCAAATGCCCATTGATTGCGAGAAAGAACAGCATTGCGACCAATCCGAGAAACTGTCCCATCACCGGAATCTGTGCCGAGTTCTGCGGATCAAAGAACGTGGCAAAACCCAAACCCATCTGCAGACCCATGATGTGTCCGGCCATTTCAATGGCGGAAAACACCACCCGCATGGTCAACCCCATGGCAACACCGATCATCAGTTGCTGTACCAGTATGAACATCCCGTGCGCAGAGGCAGGTTGTACTGCG
This sequence comes from bacterium, assembly GCA_027310505.1. GTDB lineage: Bacteria > Pseudomonadota > Gammaproteobacteria > Burkholderiales > Methylophilaceae > CAIJXJ01. The sequence continues at coordinate 4,424 of DAIDAS010000342.1, read as the reverse complement.
GGCATGGGGCCCAGCACGGGCGCCACTACCACGGTCAGGACGAAGGCAAGACCGATCTTGACCCAGGCCGGTACTCCGCGAGCGCCGAACAGCGGCGACGCGCCAATCATGGCGAGAATACGAAAGAATGGCCAGAAAAAAGCCGTGATCCAGAGATCCAGTTGCGCGGAGGTAACGCTGATCACAACGGCGCCATCAACCGATCAGGGTTGGGATGCTGGAAAACAGGCGACGCATGTATTCAATCATCATGTTCAGCATCCATGGGCCTGCCAATACCATCACCAGTACCATCACCAGCAATTTCGGAATGAACGACAGCGTCATTTCGTTGATCTGTGTCGCTGCCTGGAACAGGCTTACCAGCAAGCCGGTGATCAGCGCAGCACCCAGCATTGGCGCGGACACCATGATCGTCATCCCCAGTGCCTGCTGGGCGATGGTCAGCACGGTTTCCGGCGTCATCATGTATAGAAACTCTGGACAAGAGACCCGATCAGCAGATTCCAGCCGTCCACCAGAACGAACAGCATCAGCTTGAACGGAAACGAAATGGTCACCGGCGACAGCATCACCATGCCCATCGACATCAACACGCTGGCAACCACCATATCGATGATGAGGAACGGAATGAAGATGACAAAGCCAATCTGAAAGGCCGTCTTGAGCTCGCTGATGACATAAGCCGGAACCAATACCTTGAGCGGGACAGCCTCGGGCCCCTGCAAGGGCGGAGATTTGGACAACCGCACAAACAAGGCTAGATCTTCCTGCCGGGTCTGGCGCAGCATGAAAGCCTTGAGTGGCTCGGAGCCTTTGTCCAGCGCCTGCATGACGTTCATCTTGTCTGCCAGGTAAGGCTGGAGTGCCTGCTCATTCATCTTGTCGAACACCGGCGACATGACAAAAAATGTCAGGAATAGCGACAACCCGACCAGTACCTGATTCGGCGGGGACTGCAAGGTACCTAACGCCTGCCGCAGCAACGATAGCACGATGATAATGCGTGTAAAAGCCGTCATCATCAACAACACCGCCGGCAGAAAAGTCAGCGACGTCAGCAATATCAGCGTTTGCAGGCTGAGCGAATAGTTCTGCCCGCCACCGGGTGCAGGCGTGCTGGTGAACGCAGGAATACCGGCCTCCGCCCAAGCCAGGCTCGGCAGCACCAGCAACAGCAGCAGCGCCAGAAAAGCCTTATTTTTCATCATGGATGACGCCTTTTCTGTCCATCAGCGCTTTCAGGCGATCATAGAACTGGCTGGCAACAGGATCGGGGTTCTGGGCGACCGCTTCAACCGGGCGTGGTATCTGAAGCAGAGTGCTGACATGGCCGGGCGCCACCCCCAAGACCAAACGCGTTTCGCCGACGTCCACCAGGACCACACGTTCCTTGGGGCCAACCGCGACACCGCCGACGACGCGCAACGCGCCAGAAGACGACACCTGCCCCGGGCTCAGTCGCTTCAGCAACCAGGCTGTAGCGGCAATCGCGGCCAGCACCATGCCCAGCCCGAACAGAACCTGCAACAAGCTGGCGAACGAGGTGGGGGGAACCGGGGTGGCTGATTCAGCAAACGCTGCTGTAGCATGCGCTGCAAACGCGATCAAACAGGCAAACCCCACCCTGCCACAGGTGCGCATTGGGGAGCAAACACGGTTCATCGGAGTTTCTTGAGGCGTTCGGAAGGGGTAATGATATCAGTGAGGCGGATGCCAAACTTCTCGTTCACCACAACGACTTCCCCTTGCGCGACCAAGCAGCCATTGACGAATACATCCAGCGGTTCGCCCGCCAATTCATTCAGTTCAACCACCGAGCCCTGCGCCAGTTGCAACAGGTTGCGGATCGGCATGCGGGTACGCCCCAACTCGACGGTGAGCTGGATAGGGATATCCATGACCAGTTCCAGATTCCTGGCCGCCTCGGGGGAAAGCCCTGCAACTTCCGGGGCAAGGTTGGCGAAAACGTTCGCCGGCTGTGGATTTTGGGCGACAGCGGGTTCTACAGGCGCAGCTACGGCCTCAGCTTCAGCCTGCTCGGCCATGGCGGCCGCCCAGTCATCCGCAGTAAACTGCTCGTTGGCGTTGGCTTCTTCTTCTGCCATCTCTCGGGGCTCTGGTTATCCTGCTAAGCTGCTGTCTTCGTTTGCCAAAAATTTCTTCACCTTGAGCGCGTACTGGCCGTTATGCACGCCATAGCCGCACTCCAGTACTGGCACTCCTTCAACGTGCGCGGTGATCGACTCCGGAATATCGAGCGCGATCACGTCTCCAACTTTCATTTCCAGCAATTCACGCACGGTGACCTGCGCTTCGCTCAGGTTAGCTACAAGTTTCACTTCGGTCGACTGCACCTGACTCGAAAGAAAACTCACCCAACGCTCGTCCACTTCCATGCGGTCACCCTGCATGCCTTCGTAGAGCAGGTCACGAATCGGTTCGATCATAGCATAGGGCATGCACACGTGAAAATCGCCGCCGGCGTTACCCAGTTCGATGGAGAACGTCGTCACCACTACCACCTCGCTTGGTGTCGCGATGTTGGCGAACTGTGTATTCATCTCGGAGCGGATATATTCGAACTCGATCGGGTAAACCGGTTCCCACGCTTTCTGCATTTCTTCCATCGCAACGCCCAGCATGTTCTGGATGATGCGTTGCTCAGTCTGTGTAAAGTCACGCCCTTCCACTCGCGTGTGATAACGCCCGTCGCCGCCGAACAGGTTATCGATCACCAGAAACACCAGGTTCGGGTCGAAAATCATCAATGCCGTACCGCGTAGCGGCTTGACATGCACCATGTTGAGATTGGTCGGCACGACCAGGTTGCGGACGAATTCCGCATATTTGAGCAGCCTGACGGGACCCACCGAAATTTCTGCCGTCCGACGGGTAAAGTTAAACAACCCAAGACGAAAGTTTCGCGCAAATCGCTCGTTGATAACCTCCATGGTGGGCATGCGCCCACGCACGATGCGATCCTGTGAGGCGAGGTTGTACGACTGGACGCCGCCCTCTGCTCCTGCAGCAGCGTCATCGGCCGCATCAGGCTCGCCGGTCACGCCCTTGAGCAGGGCATCGACCTCTTCCTGTGACAGGATATCGTCAGACATGGCGGTTAATGCATCCGATCCATCAATTACTGCACGATGAAGGAAGCCGGAAGAATGACTTCCTTCACTCCCTTCTTGGCGGCCTCATCGGGCCTGATTCCAATTGTGTCGTTGATCACTTTCTTCAACTCCTCCTTGAGCTTGAGGTCGCTACCCGGCTCGAGCATTTCCTTCATGCTTTTGCTGCGCAACGTGCTGTTGATGCGGTCACTGATCTTTGACTTGCGTTCTGTCACCTTCTTGGCGGCTGCCTCATCGGCCATTTCGAGCTCGAGCTTGGGCACTTGCATGTAGTGGCTGGAACCGTCTTCCGATTGCAGGTTGACGGTGAACTTTTCTTCAAACGCGACCGTAGGCGCAGGTTTGGCGTTCTCGTCGTCGACGACAGCCTGCTCATGTTCCTTGTCAGCGTGTTTCTTGCCTTTTCCCCCCAGGAGCATGAATGCGGCGCCCCCGCCAATCACAAGCACCAGCACGACCACAGCGCTGATGATGATCAGTATTTTTTTACTTTTTGGCGCGGCCGCAGCCCCCGTGGCCTGTTCGTCTTTAGCCATCTTCACTCCGAAAGGACAGGATTTAACAGACAGATTAAACCCATGATTGATTTATGAGTTGGTTTATAACGCTATAATTCATAAAAAACAAGTGGTTTTGATGTTTTATTTATCTTGTTTGTCACGTAAGCGCCAATTTCGACAGAAAACAAGTGCCTTTCTGGTAACCGGGCATTCTTGTAGGCCAATTGCGGAATAGATGGCGGGGCTTGAGCGTTGCGACCGCGGCCTGACGGCCGCGGCTCATCGTAACAGCATGAATGTACTAAAAAACAAGGCGCCATTCGGCGCCCAGAAGTATCTGCAGGAAGTACCGGAATCAGGCGAAGGTATCCACCATGCCGTTACGGCCCAAAAGGCTTGCAGTGATCGTTGGTATTGATGAAGCATCACTTGCAGAAGAAGAGTCCATCCATGAAAAGTGCCCCGAGTTTGACTGCGCCTGGGCATCAGGCTGCTGCTGTTGCGTAAAAGATCCAACATTCACCGACACACTACCCAGGCTGATCCCGCTCTCGCCCAACATTTCCCGCAAACGTGGTGCCGCCGATTCGATGGCCTCCTTGACGGGCAGGTGCTGGGTGGAAAAACTCAGGCTCGCTTGCCCGTCATTCATGCTAAGACGCACCTCCAGAGGCCCCAGAGATGGCGGATTGAGGTGAAGTTCGACGCTCTGATGCTGCTGGCTGACCATCCACACCACCCGATCGCCAAGCATGTCGCCCCAGGCAGAGTGACCTACCGGCTGAGG
>DAIDAS010000306.1 GCA_027310505.1 bacterium | reverse complement strand
CAGCAGTACCACGTTGTTCGGCTGCGCCTCGGCAAAATTTCGGAAAGATTCGATTTCAGAATCATGCGCCTGCACGAACGAATGTGCCATAGTGCCAAAGATGGGAATGCCGAAACGCGCCCCGGCGAGTACGGTAGCCGTGCCGGAAAATCCCGCCAGATAAGCCGCGCGTGCGGCCAGCAGCCCCGCCTCGGCGCCATGCGCGCGGCGCAGGCCGAAATCCACCAGCAGCCTGTTGGGGGCCATCAGCGTGGAACGCGCGGCTTTCGAAGCGATCACCGTCTGAAAATGCAGCAGATTGATGAGCCGGGTCTCGATCAATTGCGCCTGTGCAAGAGGTGCCACCACACGCAGCACGGGCTCCTCGGGGAAAAACACCGTTCCCTCGGGCATGGCATCGATATCGCCCTCGAAACGCCAGCCGGCAAGCCAGTCCACGAAATCGGCAGAAAAGCGCCCGGTACTGCGCAGCCACTCCAGCTCTTTCTGGGAAAATCGGGCCTGCTCGATAAAGTCCAGCACCTGCTCCAGACCCGCCGCCATCAGGAAATTTCGTCCCGGACGCAGGCGACGCACGAAAAACTCGAATGTGGCAGTTTCCAGCATTCCGCGCCTGAAATACCCCTGCAGCATCGTGAGCTGGTAGAGGTCGGTAAGCAGCAGGCTGGTTTCCCCGTTCATCCGGGAATATCCCGGGAAACGGCAAAATGCGCCCCGCGCTCCTGCATCTGTGCCAACGCCCGTACGCCGTCGCCGGGCTTAACATTCACTGCACGGATCGCATCGGTGAGCAGAACGACGGAATATCCCATGCCCAGAGCATCCAGCACCGTGTTGAGCACGCAGTAATCGGTGGTGAGACCGCCCACGAACAGACGCCTGACCCCGGCTGCCGCGAGTCGCTCATCGAGATTAGTACCGCAGAAGGCGGAATAGGCATCGCGTTCGGGCGTATCGGCCTTCGAAATCACCACGGCATCGGGTGGCAGCGCGAGGTCATGGTGGAATTCAGCACCGAGGCTGCCGGCAATACAGTGCGTCGGCCATGGGCCGCCCTGCGCATGAAACGAACAATGGTTGGGAGGATGCCAATCACGGGCGGCAAAAACCGGCAGCTTTTTTTGGGTAAAAAGTGCGATACATCGATTGAGCAAAGGAATCACCTCATCCCCATGATGTACCGCCAGGTTGCCGCCGGGCAGGAAGTCGTTCTGAACGTCAGCCACCAGCAATGCATCGCCAATTTCTGGAGTTAGTCCGAATTCCATGGTTTTATCCCTTGATACATACCAGCGGAACCAGCTTCGCCACCTTGCGCGCCAACCCTGCCTTGTCGGCCACTTCGACCACGGCGCTTACGTCCTTGTAGGCTTCCGGCGCCTCTTCCGCCACTCCGCGAAAGGATGGGCTGCGGATCAGGATACCGCGTTCAGCCAGCGAGTCGATGACTTCGCGCCCGCGCCAGCGGCGGGTAGCCTCGTGGCGGCTCATGGCGCGACCGGCCCCATGGCAGGCCGAGCCATAAGCGAGTTGCATGCCGTGCTCGGTTCCGGCCAGGATGTACGAGGCAGTACCCATGCTGCCGCCGATCAACACCGGCTGGCCAACAGCACGCAACGCAGGAGGAATATCCGGGTGCCCCGGACCGAAAGCACGGGTGGCGCCCTTGCGGTGCACGAACAATCGCCGCTTGCGGCCATCCACCTCGTGCTCTTCCACCTTGCAGGTGTTGTGCGAAACATCGTACAGCAGCTGCAATTGCGCCTGCGGGATCAGCCGCGCGAAAACCTTACGCACCAAATGCGTAAGAATCTGGCGGTTGGCGAGCGCACAGTTGATGGCGGCACGCATGGCTCCCAGGTAACGGCGACCAATATCCGAATCGATCGGCGCGCAAGCCAGTTCGCGATCGGGCAGCACAATATGATGGCTGGCGGCGGCAATCGCCATTTCCTTCAGGAATTCGCTGCCGATCTGGTGGCCCAGACCGCGTGAACCGCAATGGATGCTCACCACCACGTCATCCTGTGCCAGCCCGTAAACCTGGGCAATACGTTCATCGCACAGCTCGGCCACGCGCTGGACCTCCAGATAGTGATTGCCGGAACCCAGCGTGCCCATCTCGTCGCGCTGGCGCTTCTTGGCATGCTCAGACACCTGCCCGGGCTCGGCTCCCAGCATCTGCCCGCCTTCCTCGATGCGCTCGAGATCGACGGGTTCGCCAAACCCGCGCCCTACCGCCCAGCGCGCCCCGTGGGTGAGCATAATCTCCATCTCCCTGCTGGTGAGCCGCAATGCGCCCGTGCTGCCAACTCCTGCAGGAATGGCCTTGAACAAGGCATCGGCCAGACGCTCCTGCAGAAGGGCGAGATCGCCTGCCCTGAGTCCGGTATGCAGGCAGCGCACACCACAGGAGATATCGAACCCCACGCCACCGGCTGAGACCACGCCGCCCTCTTCCGGATCGAATGCCGCCACGCCGCCGATGGGGAAGCCATAGCCCCAATGCGCATCCGGCATGGCGTACGAAGCACGCACGATACCTGGTAATTTGGCTACGTTAGCGGCCTGTTCAAGAACTTTGTCGTCCATTTCTCGCATCAATGCCTGATCGGCAAAAATGACGGCCGGCACCTGCATGGCGCCAGTCGCAGGCAGGCACCACTCGAATTCGGACAAATGTTTGAGACCGCTGAGGTTCATGACCTGCCTTCACGTTCTTTCTGCAATTGAATCAGACGTCCACAACGCATTGCGCCAGCCATCCTTCGTCCTCCCTGCGGACGGCAAGACTGGTATAAGTCGCCCCCTTCGGCTCCACCGCCGGCTGGTGGCGGGCAATATCCACCCGCTCGCCCCAAGCCGTTCCGGCAAGCCCTCCGTCGGCGAGCTGCACTTCGAAATGGCCGAACAGCATGTGCCGCGTGGCCATCTCGTAGATGATGGCATTGAGCCAGTCCACCAGCAGCAGTTCAGCATCGGGCGCTGAGCAGGATATTTCGATTTTCTGCGCGAGACGGATTGCCGCCAGGTTGGTGACAACGGCGCTCAGCGCCATAGCCGCCTGCTCGAATGCCTCGGCGCAGGTTGGGCCTATGCCGCGCACTCCCATATCGGCATCGTGAGCGAAATGTTCCCAGTGTTTGTCCGTATGTCCGGCATCATCAGCCATTTTGGTTAAACGGCCTCAGATGGATTAATCTTCGAGATGCGGCTTCGATTCTTCGGCCGGCTCGCCGGTTTCCGGATCGATCCAGTTCGAAATGCCCAAGTCGGCCTCGGCTTCCTGCAGGGATTCAACGGGCTCATAACCTGATTCCGAGATCGATTCCATATCAGCGAATGCCAGGGTTGCGGTGTCAAAAGGGCCGAACTCCACCGATGTATCGAGATCTACCCAGTAATAGCCATCGGGGCGCTCGACAATACGTGCCGCATATTCATCCGGAATACTATTAGTGATGCGTATCATGAAAGCAGGTCCTGGTTGGATTACTAAGTTCCCGTATGGGCCGACTAACTCCAGCATGCCCAATCTACGATGGCAATCGTGGTGGATAAATCCGCGCGAGCACGTAAGGGATAGCCCTTATGTGCCATGATCCGTTTACGTCTTACCATCCCAAATATCGCTTCGAACGGGCAGACGGTGGCTGACACCTCCATGCACAACAACCTTCAGAAAAAACTGATCGAGGCCTTGCTCGACCCAAGCCGCTACCCACACGCCGCCAAGACCGTCCGCCTGATGGAAACGCATATTTCCTGGGTGCTGCTAGCCGGGCGCTACGCCTACAAGATCAAAAAAGCGGTAAATCTTGGATTTCTCGATTTCACCGACCTGGCCGCACGACGTTTCTATTGCGAGGAGGAGCTCCGCCTCAACCGCCGCCTTGCGCCGCAGCTCTATCTGGATGTCGTAGCCATCGGCGGCAGCCCGCAGCAACCGCAACCGGGGGCTGGCCCGGCCATCGAATATGCCGTCAGGATGCGGCGATTCGCTTGCTCAAGACAAATGGATCGACTGCTGGCACGCGGACAGTTGACTACGGCCCATATCGACCGGCTGGCCGCGACCATCGCTCGATTCCACGCCCGCCTGCCAGCCGCGCCGCCGGATTCTGCATTTGGCACACCGGAAGCGATTCACGCCCCGGTGCTGCAGAACTTTGAGCAGCTGGCACCACTGCTGGATACCGAGGATGCCAAACAATTGGCCCGCCTGCACAGCGCCAGCGAGCGCGAATTCGCTGCCTGCGCGCCACAGTTCACGC
>DAIDAS010000299.1 GCA_027310505.1 bacterium | reverse complement strand
CGTTTAACCCAATCTTCCACTTATACAAACTGTTCAAATTTCCTGAGCCACTTCTTTGCTGCCTTGGGATCCTGCTTTTGGGGCAATTACCGCAGTCGAGATTCCCAAGGGGCGCCCTGCCAAGCAGTTTGACTTGACCATCGCAAACACGAAGATCAATATCACCGGCCGCGAGGCCAGTGCGATTACCTTGAACGGCACGATGCCGGGGCCTTTGTTACGGTTTCTGGAAGGCGATGAGGTTACTGTCAATGTAACCAACAAGCTTGATGAGGCCACAGCCATTCATTGGCATGGCCTGCTGGTGCCGAATTCCGAGGATGGTGTGCCGGGCGTTACCTTTCCTGGAATTCTTCCGGGAGAAACCTTCACGTATCGCTACACACTGCGCCAAAGCGGTACTTACTGGTACCACAGCCATGCAGGCCTGCAAGAAGCTGCAGGCATGTTTGCGCCACTGATTGTAGAACCCCGTGAGCCCGAGCCCTTTCAGTATGACCGGGATTATGTGGTTGTATTGTCCGACTGGAATGATGACTCTCCTGCACAAGTGCTTGCGAATCTGAAGAAGGTAGACGGCTATTACAACTATCGGCGCATTACAACGCCCCAATTCCTGAAGCAGCTTGCAGACGCGCCTGATGAGGCGACACGCAAAGCAATTTGGGCAGATCGGATGGAGTGGGGGAAAATGCGAATGGACCCCACCGATTACAGTGATGGCGGTGAGGAATGGTCATTTCTCATGGGCGGTCTGCGCCCAGATCAAAACTGGACGGCATTGTTCAAACCCGGTGAGCGTGTGCGGCTTCGCGTGATCAATGCGTCACCCATGAACCTATACGATTTCCAGATTCCCGGGCTGCCCATGATGATCGTGCAGGCCGATGGTCAGAATGTTCAACCTGTTCAGGTGGATGAGTTCCGCATTGGCAACGGTGAAACCTATGATGTGATTGTCGAACCCAAAGAGGACAAGCCGTACACCATTTTCGCACCGACCATTGCTCGCATCGGATACGCTCGAGGCACGCTTGCGACGAGGGCAGGCATGAGTGCGGAAGTTCCATCTCAGGGACCTTACCCCGTTCGAACCATGGCTGACATGGGCATGGGGGCCATGGACGGAATGGCCAGTATGGGAGATGGCACAATGCCTGAACCTTCATCGACACAAACCAACGACAGCATGAAAGGCATGTCGATGCCACAGCCCAACGAAGGCCCCGCTGTGGACTCAATGGCGGGCATGGACATGAACAACATGTCTGAATCTACTGCCCCTGTTCCAGATCAAGACACGATGCCGGGAATGGACATGGCTCCAGCCAAAGTGGCGGAGGTGCCCTCCGCGCGCATTGTTGTTGCCCCAGATAAAGACGGTCTGCGTCGACTTGCTTATCAACATTTGCGATCGCTGGAGCCTAACAAAGACCCCCGTCCTCCACAGCGGGAAATATTGGTTCGCCTGACAGGGGATATGAACCGCTACTTCTGGAGTATTAACGATAAAAAGTTTTCGGACTCAACACCATTCAAAGTGAAATTGGGCGAGCGCTTCAGGATCAAGTTTGTAAATACCACAATGATGGAACACCCCATGCATTTGCATGGAGTATTTATGGAACTGGTTAACGGAAACGGTGAATTTGCGCCCAGAAAGCATACGGTGATTGTGGCCCCTGCACAGACTGTCGAAGTAGACGCAACTTACGAGGATGAGGGTGTGTGGGCTTTCCATTGCCATTTGTTTTATCACGCTGCCGCGGGCATGTTTCAACTGATGGAGGTGGCGTAATGAACCGCAATGTTCGTTCATACAAATCAACCTGGTCGTTCCAGTGGATTCGTTCTCTGGGAGTGTTGGGTGTGGTTGCTGTTGGGGCCGTCTCAATGCCTGCGATGGCGATGGAAGATGAATCAATTTACTCTTACACGTTAATTGAAGTGGATAGCGGAAAAGTCAGAAATCAACCGGGTTCAATTCAACTTCTCGGTGCAGAAGGCTGGATTGGTGGGGACTACAATCGATTCGCATGGCGTTTTGATGGTGAACGACGCCAAGGCAACACCGAAGTAGTAGAAACCCAGGCGCTGTACAGTCGCTACATTGCACCATTTTGGGATTTGCAGGGCGGTATCCGCCACGACTCAAAGCCTGTGGGCGAAGACTATGCCGTAATTGGCTTGCGAGGCCTTGCGCCCTATGCGTTTGATGTGGATTTGCAGATGTTTGTCAGAAGCGACGGTAAAGTGCTTGCGCGTACCCGTTTTGAGAATGATTTTCTGATGACAAACCGGTTTATTCTGCGGCCATTCATCAATGGCGAATGGTCTGCCTCAAATCTTAGTGAGGAAGTGGCAAGTGGCTTGTATCAGGCGGATTTTGGTGTGCAGGCACGCTACGAGTTCAGCCGAAAATTTGCTCCCTACATTGAAGTGAGTCGAACACTTTATCCAGAAACCCAAAGTGGCTCGAATCTTTCTCCGATTACAGAATACCGGGTTGGTTTGCGGTTGATTTTTTGAACCCAAAACTTCTGGACCGATTCAGGTGAGTGAATCGGTCAAACATGTAATGAAAAAGTCAGGCAATTGAAGGGCTTCAGGCAGTATTCTGGGTTCGTGAACTTGCACTGTAAGTTTCAATGAAACAACACCCATACACACCACATGAGAGGTTTAGCAATGAAATATACGAAACAAATGAATAAATTGGGAATGGCTTTGATCTTGACCGCCGCATCGACCTTTTCTGCCTTTGCAGCTGACCCCGGCATGGCTGATATGAAAGGCATGGGTAATCAAAGCATGCAGGGAATGGATGGAATGAAAAACATGAATGACACCAAGGGCGCAGACATGGCCATGACCGATGGCGAAGTCAAGAAGATTGATACTGCTCAAGGTACGGTCACGCTGAAGCATGGACCGCTTGATAATCTCGGAATGCCTGGGATGACCATGGTATTCAAGGTTGCGGACCCAGCAATGCTTTCTACCGTAAAGGTGGGTGATCAGGTCAAATTTCAGGCCGAAAAAGTAAACGGTAAAATCGTGGTCACGAAAATTCAGAAATAGTTTTTTTGAACAAACACCATCACCGCTCTGCCGCCATTTCAGCGGCTGAGCGGTGGTGAACAGAATCAATTCACGGATGTTTTATTGACTACCTTCCGCCAGTATTTCTTAGCCGAAGCGCATTGGCAATCACTGAAACTGAACTCAGACTCATTGCGAGAGCAGCAATCATGGGAGACAGGAACTGCCCTGTAAACGGGTATAACAAACCTGCTGCCACAGGAATGCCGAGCGAATTATAGAGAAAAGCAAATACGAGGTTTTGGCGCATGTTGCGAACGGTAGCCTCAGAAATTCTTCTTGCTTGCGCGATTGACCGCAGATCGCCTTTAACCAGGGTTATATGCGCACTGTTGATGGCCACATCTGTGCCCGTTCCCATTGCAATACCGACATTGGCTAAGGCAAGCGCGGGCGCATCATTGATTCCATCTCCTGCCATGGCAACAACCTTGCCTTGAGCCTGTAATTTTTCGACCAGTTTTTGTTTTTCATGTGGTGTAACTTCACCGTAAAAATCGGTAATACCTAATTTGCTTGCGACTGTTTTTGCGGTCGTCGTGCCATCGCCAGTAGCCATTACGACGGACAAGCCGGCAGCACCCAAGGTGTATATTGCTTCCATAGTTGTCTCCTTCAG
>DAIDAS010000292.1 GCA_027310505.1 bacterium | reverse complement strand
GCGTTTCCTTGCAGGCATCCTTCACCACGGCCAGATAGAGCGCGTTTTTGGTACTGAAGTGGTGGAAGATATTGGCTTTGCTGACACCGGCTTGCTCGGCGATGGCGTTCATCGATACCGCGTCATAGCCTTGCTCTGAGAACAGCTTTTCTGCGGATGCCAGAATGCGTTCGGTGCTGCTGCTTTCCGGAGACTCCATATTGTTTTTTGTGGCTTGCATGGACATGTCTGGCATGAAGATATCTGGCGAGTTTGCCACTGACCGACCGGTTGGTCAATTTCCGTGACAGGAGATTTTTGACCAGTCAAAGCCAGGGCCGGGGTCGGTCTTGCGGCCGGGGGCGATGTCGGAGTGCCCGGTAATGCCGGAGATCGGATAGCTGCTCCTGAGCGTTGCCAGCAGCGCATTCAGGGCCGCGTATTGCGACTCGGAAAAAGGCTCGTCGTCACTGCCTTCCAACTCGATGCCGATGGAAAAATCATTACAACGTTCGCGCCCTTGCCAGCTCGATATCCCGGCATGCCATGCGCGCATGCCGCACGGAACGAACTGGATCAGCTCCCCATCGCGCCGAATGAAGAAGTGAGCGGATACTTTCATCTGGTGGATTCCAGCGTAATAGGGGTGGGCGTGCGGATCGAGCCGGTTGGTGAAAAGTTCGATCACGCCGTTGCCGCCATACTCTCCCGGCGGGAGGCTGATGTTGTGGATCACCACCAGTTCGATCGGCATGCCGGTCGGCCGCGCATCGCAGTTGGGCGAGTCGATATGCCGGATTCCCTGCACCAGGCCTTCCGGAGAAATTGCGAGACCCGATGGGCGCTTATCCATTAAAATGCGCCCATTCGATCTTAATGAGAAATGCCATGATTTTTCTGACGTTGTTGTTCATGCTGCTGGTGATTCTAGTCGCAGCCGAGGTCTTCACCAATGCCCTTGAGCATCTAGGAGAAAAGCTCGGGATTTCCGAAGGGGTCACCGGTTCCATTTTTGCCGCGGTTGGTACCGCGCTGCCGGAAACGCTGGTGCCATTGCTGGCCCTGATGGCAGGCACCGCCAGTGTCAGCACCAACGAAGAAATCGGCGTTGGCGCCATTCTCGGCGCCCCTTTGATGTTATCCACCTTGTCCACCTCCTTGCTGGCGTTTGCAGTGCTGAAAAAGCGCGGCGTGCATGGTGAGTTTCATCCGGAAAGAACCGGCTTTTTGCGCGACCTCAATTTCTTCCTGGCCGCCTTCGCTTTCGCCGCGCTGGCCTTGTTCATCCCGCATCACCTGACTGCCGTGCGCGCAGGGCTCGGCTTTGTCATGGTGTTGATCTATTTTATCTACATCATGCTGACGCTGCGCGCTTCCAAGGCGCTGGTGCAGGATGGCCATGGTACCGAGGCGGAAGAGCCGATGTTCCTGTGCCGCGTCGGCTTGCCCAACAATCTGGTCGTAATCCTGATCCAGCTTGCGCTTGGGCTGGGGCTGCTGGTGGCGGGCGCCAAGGGCTTTATCCACGGGGTGGAAGCGGCCTCGGTCGTGCTGGGGATTTCTGCGTTGCTGCTTTCCCTGCTGATTATCCCCATCGCGACTGAGCTGCCGGAAAAGGTCAACAGCATCCTGTGGGTGCGCAGGCACAAGGATACGCTGGCGTTCGGCAACATCACCGGCGCCATGGTGTTTCAGGGCACGCTGCTGCCGGCAATTGGCATCATGCTGACGCCTTGGGAGCCCCGTCGCGAAGTGCTGGCGGGCGTGGTCATTACGCTGGTAGCCACGGCGTGGATCCGCTGGATGGCTGGCCGTGGCCACCTCAAGGTATGGCATGTGTGGGTGAACGGCGCGCTGTATGTGACTTATCTGGCGATTGCGCTGGCGTGATGCATGGTTGAGGGGTGGCTTGCAATCGCGCGATTCACCCCAAATTTAGGACGGTAATCCGGTAGTGGCGAAGCGCTTCCTGAGGATGCGCCCCAAATCGGTTATAATCGCGAACCTTTTTCTATTGATTTCAAAGGAGGTATTTGCAAATGCCTATTTATGAATACCATTGCAGTAGCTGCGGCTGCAACAAGGAAGTGATGCAGAAAATGAGCGACCCCGTGCTCACGACCTGCCCCGAGTGCGGCAAGGAAAGCTTCTCCAAGCAGCTCTCCGCCCCAGGCTTCCAGCTCAAGGGTAGCGGCTGGTATGCCAGCGACTTCAAGGGCGGTGCCAAGCCCAAGGAAGAAAGCGCTCCCGCATCCACCCCTTGCGGCGGCAACTGCGCCTGCCACTGAGCCTCCAAATGTTTAAACGTTACCTGATTACCGGCCTTCTGGTGCTGGTGCCGCTGGTCATCACTATCTGGGTGATAAAAACCTTGCTTGGCATGATGGACCAGAGCCTGCTGCTGCTTCCGCCCGCTTGGCGGCCGGAAGCGCAACTCGGCTACTACGTGCCGGGTATCGGTGCGTTACTGACGGTGCTGATCGTGCTGGTCACCGGTATGGTTGCCACCAACTTTTTCGGCAAGCGCATCCTGCTGTTCTGGGAAGGCCTGCTGGCGCGGGTACCGGTGGTGAAATCCATCTACTACAGCGTCAAGCAGGTGAGCGACACGCTGTTTTCGGATTCAGGCCAGGCGTTCCGCAAGGCGCTGCTGGTGCAATATCCGCGCCAAGGCTGTTGGACCATTGCGTTCCAGACGGGCCATCCAGGTGGCGATGTGGCGCGCCACCTGCCGGGCGAGCATGTCAGCGTCTATGTGCCGACCACCCCTAATCCCACCTCCGGCTTCTTTTTGATGATGCCGGTGGAAGAAGTTGTCGAGCTCGACATGAGCGTGGACGATGCGCTGAAGTACATCATTTCCATGGGTGTCGTCGTACCCGCTGACAAATTCACGCCTGCCGACGCCTACGCCGGCGACTGATGCAACCCTTAACTCAATTGACCCTTTAAGACCTAATCTTCATATGCGTACTCATTACTGTGGCGAACTCAACAGCCAACATATCGGCCAGATCGTAACCCTGTGCGGCTGGGCCCACCGTCGACGCGACCACGGCGGCGTCATCTTCATCGACCTGCGCGACCGTACCGGCATGTCGCAGATCGTGATCGACCCCGACACCCCGGCCGCGTTTGCGCTGGCCGAAACCGTGCGCAACGAGTTCGTGCTGAAGATCACCTGCAAGGTGCGTCCTCGCCCTGAAG
>DAIDAS010000283.1 GCA_027310505.1 bacterium | reverse complement strand
GGGCGCGTGCCTTACGACGACTATCGCAAGGTAGTGCAGGTTTCGGCCGCCCACGTCTATCTCACCTACCCCTTCGTGCTTTCCTGGTCCATGCTCGAAGCCATGGCATCGGGATGCCTGGTGATCGGGTCGGATACCGCTCCGGTGAAGGAAGTGATCCGCCATGGCGAGAACGGCATGCTCACTGACTTCTTCGATCACAGCCAACTGGCCGACCTCGTCGCCGAAGCGCTTCATTCCCCGGAAAAATTCCAAGGGCTGCGGCAGCAAGCGATGATGGACATCAAACATTACTATGGGCTGAAAGAAGGAATCGCTGCCTACACCCGTCTGGCCATGGGTTAGGGCAATCCGACAAAAGCGCAGCCCGTGAACCCAGATATCCCTCAAGCATGATCACTCCATCACATCGCTGTAACAAACCACTGATTTAATTACTTAATGGTCATATACATGCAGAGAGCATGAAAGTAGCTCTGGGTAGATCAGGAGAAACTTGATCATCAACACGTCTCGAAGGATGGCACCTTTAAATAACAGTGCTTTTTATCAACCGGATTTAATTTGAAAGGAAAAGGCAATGGCTTCAATACGTGGCACTACTGGCAATGACACCCTTCTTGGCGGGGTTGGCAACGACTTAATAGAGGGCTATGGCGGCAATGACTATATAGATGGCGGCGCGGGCAAGGACACTATATATGCCTATTTGCAAAATTTTCCTGCCTCCTGGGGTTCTGGCAATGCCACCATATATGGGGGCGCTGGCAACGACGATATATATGGCGGGAGTGGCAATGACTATATAGATGGCGGCACGGGCACTGACTATATAGATGGCGGCGCGGGCAATGACACTCTAATTGGAGATGGCTATGACACTCTAATTGGGGGGGCTGGCAGTAATACTTTCTATGTAGATAGCGCGAATGTTCTGGTGTGGGAATATAGCTCGAAAGTTCAAGCAGGCGAAGTCTATACTGGAAGCGGCAACACCCTTGTGGCTCGCTACGACAACAACTCCGCGGACACCATAAACTTCGACCTGAATAAAACACACATCGATAACGTCACAGTAACCGGCAAGGGCGCGTTCAACCTGTACGGCAGCACTAATATTAGCAACATCCTGATCGGCAATAGTTCAGCCAACATTCTCGATGGCAGGTATGGCGGTACCGATATCTACGGCAATCAACTCGGTGACACACTCATTGGTGGAGCAGGCGATGATATTTACTATCTGCATAGCGCTGCGGATGTCATTGTTGAAAAACCGAACGAAGGCAACGACACCGTCATAGTTTCCAGCACCGATTTCCATCTCACCAATATTTCACTCGGCCAAGGCATATTCGCTAATGTCGAAAACGTCACGGTGAACTACTCACAATATTTAAATTCCATTACCGGCGATGGTGGCAACAACATCCTGACCACTTCAAGTTCTAACAATTCAGCCATCACGATTGCTGGCGGAGCAGGCGATGATGTTTACATTCTGAATAACGCGCAGAATGTCGTGTCTGAAAAAGCGAACGAAGGCAACGACACTGTACAGATTAACTACAACAACAGCGCAGCCGCCGCCATCAACCTTACCCTAGGCCAAGGTATGTTGGCCAATATCGAAAACCTCGATGTAACCGGCACAGGCTTGTTCAACTTGACCGGCGACAGTGGTAACAACCTCCTGACCGCCAATGGTGCAGGTAGCATTCTCAGCGGCGGCGCGGGCAATGACACCTACGTATTTGCCCAAGGCTGGGGCAATGATCTAGTGCAAGATGGTGCAAGCGGGAACGTGATCCAACTCACCGGTTTTCAGTCCACTGACCCATCATTCACCTTTACGCGAATAGCGTCCAGCGTCAACCCTTTATTTTCGGATTTGGTCATCACCCATGGCACTGACACCCTCACGGCGCAAGGATTTTGGTGGGGCTCGAACGGCAAGTACACCGTTCAATTCGACAATGCCACGCTAACGAAGACCGACATCGAAAACGACAACCGACTCGTCGTGGCGGCCCCTACCGCCGGCAATGATTACATTTACGGAACCAACCGAAACGACATCATTTACGGGCTGGACGGCAACGACTCCCTCATGGGTGGTGCCGGCAACGACACCCTGTATGGCGGCAACGGCAACGATGTGCTCAACGGCGGCACCGGGGCCGACTACATGGACGGTGGCGCCGGGTACAACACATTCTATGTCGATGATGCCGCCGACACAGTGGTGGGCGCAGGCATGGTCTACTCGAACGCAGATAACTGGACCATGTCCGGTCAGCTGACGGATGCCATCTTGTCGGACGGAAATCCGATCCTTGGCGGAACGGGCAAGAATATCACAGGCAATGCCGGCGACAATTCCATCACGGGCAACGGCATGTCCAACCTGATCCAGGGCGGGGGCGGTAATGACTTGCTGTATACCGATAGCGGCTATGCCTATCTGCATGCCGCAGCCCAGTACGACATTCTGCAGGGCGGGGCAGGCAGTGAC
>DAIDAS010000262.1 GCA_027310505.1 bacterium | reverse complement strand
TTTCAAACCGATGTCGCGTAGTTCGCTCTTGGGAAACTCCACCACCTTCACGTCCATCATCACCATTTGTTCCCAGCCGATGCGATTGGTGAAATTGACGATTTGCGGATAGCGTTTCTCCAGGTATTCGATCTTGGCAAGGTCCGCATCCGACAGGTTGTCACCTTCGACGATCACTTTGTCGCCGACGATCGATGCCTTGGTGTGCGGAATGGTGGTCAGGAATGCCGCCACCTCGCGCGCGATCCGACTGGTGTCGCCTGGCACGATATTGACCTTGATGCGCTGGTAACGACCGTCTTCATTCCATACGAACAGCGACGAAGTACCTGCTGCGTTGGCGAACACAATCACTTCCTTGGCATCCAATGCTGCCGCTGTCATGATCTGGCCGTTGCCTACCGCGATGCGCGCCACACCGGGAGTAGGAAACACGCGCGATTCGCCGACAAACATTTCTATTTCGGGAATCTGGCCCAGGTCATCCTGCTTCTTGATCGGGTTGTACGGCAGATTCCGCAGGTGCGCAGGACGCTTGATTTTGGGCTGAAGGTTCTCGGCATATACGTTGCGCGTCGCGTTCGAATCGGTCGCTGCCTTAGCATCCTTGGTACCTAGAACGGGCGTCGCCACTACTGCCGCAGCAGAACGGTTGGTAGCTTGGGCATGGGCAGGCAGCGCGATGCCGGTAAACAGCAATAGCAAGCCGATGCAGATCGGCTTGGCCATCCCGATCGAAACCGTAGAATGTTGTTTATTAAGCAATTTTTTCAACAAGCGGCATGCATGTGGTGCGATGGCAAGAAGGATCATTTCAGAATTTTTGTTCGTTGAGTTTCAGGAGCGGCCGAATCCAGCCGATGGTGCGGTTTACCTGCGCGGCTTTTTAGTAGCGCACGACGGTGCTGTTATTGCCCTGCTGCGCCACGCTGAATGCAGCAGGCATGGCCGGCTTCATGCCAGCAGTCAGGGGTGCGGGCGTGACCACATACTGGCCCAGCCGCATGCCCTCAGCGGGAAGTTTCCCGCCACTGCCGCCATACAGGACAGGAACGTCTTCACTCGCACCTTCAGGTGCGCCGGCCTTGATGCCAAGCAGGACATCGACATCGCTACGCGCATTGGTCAATGGCCGCTTGTCCTGGGGATTGCGCAACAGGGCGGTGATCTTGCCGATTTCACGTGCGACGATGACGTGCTGCGCTTGTTCCGGCGTTGTGTCGAGGGTCACTGTCGTGTACATGCGGCGCTCGCCGCTTTTCGGATCATCGACCGAACGCTGGCCGGTGGCCATCACCTGTACGCTTTGCAGTAATGGGAACGTTATTTTCTTGCCCTTGCGTTCCATGCTGACCATCAGGTCAACCATATCGCCTGGCTCCAGCATCCCGGAAATCGAGCTGATTTCATCGACCGGCACCGTCATCGCACGGCGTCCTGCTTCGACACGGGCCGAAAAAGTGGGAACTTTCTTGCCCTCCAAAAGACCCCACATGATCATTTCCCCGCTCTTGACCGGATAGGCCATGACTTGACCGTCGACACGGTCAAACTGGTCTGGAACAACAGCAACCGAGTGCGCAAAATCCTGCGGCACCGATCGTACTGCAACATTGTCCCCTGACAGGATCGCTCCCTTGGCCAGATCGCGCTTGGCCACGACGACATTGACGGTCCGGCCTCTACCGCGCGCCTCGATCGCGGCCATTTGATCGGACAAATAGCTGCGCGCCGTCAGTGCGGCCAGCAAGCCGATCCCGAGTGCGACGCCAAGGACGATCCAGGTTTTGCCGGGCTTGAAATTACGTGGAAAAGAAAGTTTCATGGTCAAGTTGGATAAGAGATTGCGTAACTGAATTTTTCATAAGCGGTCTTGAAAGCGTCGATCAGTTGCCACAAGACGCTCTGGTTATCGACCATGCCGACGCCAAGCACCAGCGCCAGCGCGCTACATACGACCAGATACTCTATCGAAGACTGGCCGGCCTGATCGCACGCCGGCGATGACAACATCGTGCGGTTTTTCATTTCTGTGCTGCCCTGGAAATGGTGTTGAGCACGATCGTGGTTTGACCGGCCTGGTCACGGTAAATGATTGCCATCGCTTCCTGGTCCGGAGATTTGAAAAACAAGGTTTTGCCGCCCGTTGCCGCTGCGGCGCGACGTCCCGTCACCCTGCCGTCCGCAACCGTTTCGTGCTCAAAGCTCAATCCATCCTCATGCATCATGCTCTTGATGCGTTCGCTGTTGGCCTCTTCGCTATAGGCATTGACCACGACCCGATAGGTACTGCGCTGGCCGGCGTCCTCCGACGTAGTCTGTGTCATCAGTTGCGAACCGGATGGCAGCCTTGAAATCCAGCGGTCGGTTGCTGTCTGTGCCTGATTGTCTTGCACCGGCTTCAGATGGACCACCGCCACCAGACCGCGAGTGCCACGGCCGGCCGATTCCAGTTGCACGGTCAGGTAATGTTCACCCTGCGCCCGGCCAAGAATCAATTTGCCGTCAAGCTTGTTTTCCACCAATGGCCGCCCCAAGCTTTGGCGGAACCACTGTACCAACTGAGCCGACTTGGCGGTCGCCACGAATCCCTGCATGCGCATCGGCATGCCATTGGTGGTCACCTGGCCGCCGATATCGATGGTTTGCACGTCCTTCGGCAAGGCAATTTTCGGCCAAACATTCTGCGCCGCCGTACTCGCTATCCCCAACATGGACCACATCACCGCCACACCTGCGCGCCTGGCAGCCGATAACGGGAACCGAGGAAACCTTGGGTTGGGCATGATCGCTGTCCCGATCATCATCGCAGACGATCTTCCGGCACGACGTCGCGCCAGAAATCAAGCCGTCCCAACTGCGGACCGGATCTTCCCAGATCGATCGCCGCACTGCGGCGTTGACGCCCGCCGCCACGCCTTGCAAGGTGCCGGCCGGGAAAACGGCGGGACTGTTGGCGATGCGCGCCTCGGTCTGCGTCGGGCTGTTCGACGTCCAGGGATCCACCACCACGCTGGTGCTGCGCGCAATGCGCAGATTGATCTGGTCAAACGGCTGGTAGTGACGCAGCCCCGTCGGCAGATTGGCAACCGCAACCGACACGTTGACGGTGTAGACGCCGCGCGCCTGGAGATCGTATTCCGATCTGAGTACGAACGGCGTACCGTCGGACCCAGCGCTGAATGCGCCGGCATGCGTCGCATTATTGCCGGCGCCGAAACTGACCGCCACATCGGTGTCAAAATTGTTAATCAGTGCGGCACCATTCGGCCCACGCCAAAACAAATTCTGATGCGCCAGAAAATTTCCGGCGGTGTCACCGGTCTTGATCGGGGCGTTACTGTTGCTGAAGAAGCGGCGGCGCACCTCAGCCGCCAGTTCGCCTTCGGATTTCCATGTACTGACCGCATCGTTGCGAGTCATCGCCTCGAACGCAACGTAGCGGCTCGCCATCTGGGTAGCGTGCGCCATGTCCTGATATTTGGCGATTACGGGAATCAGCAGGAGCAGCGGAATCAGCGCAACCGCGGCGACCAGGAATTCGGTCAATGCTTGGCCATCCTGCCGGCGCTGCAAGCGTTGCATGGACGTGACGCGATTCATCGCTTGCCCTCCCCTGCGGCGGAATATATTTTGGCTCCTGCCGGGACCGTAAACAGGTTTTCCGAAACGCGCAGGTTGAGCGTGACCTGCTGCGCCTCCAGTGTCATGGCCGGTTGTGTCACGGCCAGCAAGATGCCGGGCAAGCCTTCATTGAAGAGTGCTGCCGGAATCGCAAACGGGCTGGGCGGATTGGCGACACACTTCTCGGAGTGGCCGCTTTCCAGCCGGTAGACTGTGCATTGATGGCCGGCGACAGTTTTGGTGCCGCTACGCTGAAGCTGTTGCCTTGTCTGCTTGATCTGCGTTTCGACTTGCGCCCGCAGATATGACGGAACCTTTCCCATATCAACCGCGGAGGCATCTGCAGCCGATGCCGAATCTGACGCCGAGGCTCTGGCATGCGCCGCGCTGTCGCAGCGTCCGCGCGCCTCGTTCCTGATCACGTCGATATCGCACTTGCCGATCGACGAACGCAGTATTTGCATATGATGCTCACGCGTGCGGAGTGCACAATTCGCCTGATCGATGATGTAAAGCACACCACGCTTGACGCTTAGCGTGCGGTTGGCGCTGTAATAAATTTCATGTTCCACCGGCAGACGCACGGCCGGAATCTGATCGGCCTGCAAGGGTTGCACCGCTCGTCCCAACACCTTGTTCCGCCCCGCACAACCCTCATATTCGAGCAGCAAAGCCCGGCGCTGTTCGTCGTTGTCTCCACCGTGACCTGTCAGCTTCACGTAGTGCACCAGCACACTGCCCGGATACGCATCGCGGGATACAGGCGCGGCATGGGCTGCCGCCGACAAGACGAGGCCAAACATCAGTACGGCCGACCATGGATAGGTTCGCTTCATGGCAGCACCACTCCCTGCAGCGCACGCGCATTGCGCACTTCCGCATCGGCCTGAATCAATCGGGTCTGCCAGTAAGGATTGAACAAGCTGCCGATTTCGCGCGGCTTGTTCCGGTCAGTGCGCCCGTAGCAATTGTCCCTTTCTTGCCGGCCGCCTGAGGCACAATTTCCCTCCGCTTCCGGCCGCTCGAAAAATGCTTCGGAAGCCGATACCGCGATCAGTTCATTTCCGCCGGCCGGAGTTGCCTTGTAATCGTTCAATTCCTTGATCTTGTTGCCGTGGGTACTGTTACTTTTCTCGATAACCGAAGTCCCTTCGGACGTCCGGGTCTGACTTTTATTGCGGCGCACTTTGACTGCGAAGCGCAACCGCGGATCCTCCTGCGTAAGCGCATCTGACGACAGATCGTAGAAATTCGGCATGCCCGAATAGTCCCAGGACGACGACGTTGCCAGCGCTATCAGACTAGACCCTGGATTGATAATCATAGACATGTCGTGATGCATCGGATCAATCATGGCGGAAGAATTGTCGGCCGCATTCTGCATGCCCCAGCCGGCCGGAGTTTCGGCAACGGCTTGACAAAACGCGTCGGTTTTGTTCTTCGGTACCCAGCGCTTCTCGGACATGGTGTCCATTGCCTTCCACTCGTCGAAGCCGATCAGATTAGTGCCGCCG